>JBFRWK010000046.1:0-40436 GCA_051439545.1 Xenococcaceae cyanobacterium
CATATCGATCGAGAAATTTTATGACAATTTCGCGCTCTTATTTTACATTCAAACATCTAAGACTCTAACTCATTATTCCTATTTAATAAACCCAGGACGTTTAGCCGTTTACTTTGTTGACTTTCTAATCCTTGGATCTCCTCATTGTCTTGCCAAGCATAAGGCACATAGGGAGTTAAACAAAAGCCAGTTTCATCTAAATATCTTAAGTCTAGAGCTCCTTGGTCTGATAGTTTCTTTAAGGCTGATAATATCTTCTTTTTTCTCTCATATACTTCTGGGTCTGGTTTGCCAGCCACTATTCTTCTCAATCTTTTCCATTTCATTCCCAAACACTTCAATCCTCTTTTTATCGTATCTTTGCTAGTTTTAATCCCCCAGGTATTTTTGACTTTCTCTACTACTTGCTTTAAGTTTTTATGATGATTTTTTGCCCACTGCTTTATTTGTTCTTTCTGTTGGGAATTAAATCTTCTTTTTCTCCCTGTTCCTGGACGATTATACAACCCTACTAATCCCCTATTTAACCAATTATTTTTCCAGTTATATATTGTTTTCCTACTGACGGCAAAAATTTTAATTAACTGCTCTATACTGTATCCTTCTTCCATCAAAATAATGCAGTGCGCTCTTTGACGAACTTGATACTTTCTACTATGACGATATATGCGCCACAGCAGCTTGATAGTTTCTTGAGGAAGTTTTTGATTCAATTTCTCTTGTTAACTCATTTCTGAGCCACTTTTTAGTTTATCTTTTAGCGGAACTTTCAGCATACAAATGTATTAAAATAGGATTCAAAGCCTTGTTTAGCAAGGCTTTGAATCTAAGTACTAATTAAGTACTGTGTCCATGTAAGCTCTTGTTTAATTTTAGCGATCGCGGTATAGTCAAAACATAGGTGCGATCGCCTCAAAACACGCTTCAGATAAACCTCAGAGAGATTGTACCCAGTAACAGAGGCTTTAAAAATGGATGAAAGCCTCTCTGGTGAATGGTTTCGTTGATTTTTCAATTGGAAAGTTCCGTTTAAACGCTCGCCTAGATTCTCACTATAGTTCAAGCTATCTAGAGAAGTTTTCAGTCCACTAAAGCTCTGATTTATCCGATTGTTATGATTAATAATCTCTCCGATATCTGAAGAGTTCTTATCTTCTAGATCGGCATTAAGCAATTTATTTGTATCTAACTGCTCAACTAGATCGTTGCTTAACTCAATAATATCATTATTCATCAAATTGCTCTTTGTTAAAGTTTAAGTATAAACACTGTAATGATACTGTAAGAAATATTGCAAAATAGGGACTTAAAACAATTAGTTGTCAGTAAAAATACGGCTCAATACTTCTTGAATAAGCTACTATATCGATCGAGAAAGATAGGAAAAGGTGAAAGGTGAAAGGGAAAAGAACGCAAAAATAACCTTTCCCCCTTACCCTTTGCCCTTTTCCCTAACCTTGCCAACACAGTTGAATCGTCAAACAAGAAGTATTGAAATACGGCTATTCTTGCATTTTGATAACTTTGACTTAGTAAAAAAAGGAAAAAGAATGTTTAGACCACTTTTTCCTCTTATTTAATTAATTTTTGCAATAAATAATCAATTAAGCTGATTGAATTTGGAAATCAAGATCGCTAATACCAATTTTCTGACTACCAGGATCGCTAACAGCATCATCAGTAGAGAAATATCTAATTTCTAGTTCGGACACCTCTGTACTACCGAAGCTAAGACTAATATTGCCACCCTCACTAGAGTTATCAGCACCGCTATCGCCTCTGCCTTCAAAACCTTTCATGTATGGTTCATTATCTGCCATAACATTGCTTCCTGTTTGTATCTCTATTCCTGAAAGTTTTTTGATGTTGACTCCATCAGCATAGATTTCGACACCGTCATCAAAAGTCTTACCTCCAGACTGGTCTACATCTAACAACTTAAACTTTAAGCCTGTTACAGCTTTATTGAAGTCAAGAGATAATTTAATCAGGTCATCAGGGTCGTCATTAGAGTTATCAAATCCGAGAGACAAATAACCAGTATGATTACCTGTCTTGCCACTTTCATAACTAACAAAGTCTTGACCGGCATGAGCAACGAAGCTACCGCCATCAGTAATAATTTGCCAATTGACGGTTGCCGTTACTCCATTACCCAAATTAAACTGAGTACCTGTGGCTACAGCTATTTCATCGGTCAAATTCTGATTTTCCCACACTAAAGAACCATTGACGGGATTAGGGTCGGGATCGGGATTGGGGTCGGGGATAGGATTACTACCCGCGGTTTTGATGGTAAGGCGATCGCTTTGACCAACTTTATAGTAATCATCGACCGTAATCGTACCATTACCTTTTAAATCGATTACTAGGTCGTTACCATTTTGACTGGTACTAAAGTCAGATACTGTGTAGTCTGATAAATCTAAAGTATCTTCACTATCAGACCCTTCAATAGTGTCGTTTCCTGTGGACTTACCTTTACTGTAGCCACTAAATACATTAGCCGAACTATTGACAATCATATAATCGTCACTGCTGGAGTTGACTATATTATTAATAGTGGTGTCGTATGCCACAAAAGTCCCTCTAGAAGTAGCTTGAAATTTTTGGCCATTGCTGCCACGAGCCTCATAGGTAGTATCCAGATAAGCGTCTTGGGAAGTGATGACACCTCCTCCTCTGATATCAAAACGATAACCAGAATTATCGAACTTTAGCTGAGAAAAGTCCAAGGTGTCGTCACCGCCATTGTCCCAGAGTGTTTGTTTGGAGTTGGAGTTTTTATTGCCAAAGAAATCATTACCGACATTGTATTCATCGATTTTGGTGAATTTATAAGTAGTGTCACCCTGGTTATAGTCAGCAGCACCATAGATATACTGTAAAGCCCTGATGTCATAAGACATAGGTGTAATTGTCCCAGAATAATTTGGGGTATCTCTGAGACGGTTATAGGACATGATCGAATTATTGCTGTTGTCTTCAGCATAGGGGAGAAACTCTCCTGATTGACCGCCATTACTCGAACCGTTATAGTTACCAGGATGTTTGAGGTCTAAAGCATGGAGAGTTTCATGAATTAGAGTTTCGTAACGATAAGCACCTGGTCCTGCATTAAAGTCAGCAGTCTTGTCAGGATTGAAATGAATATCACCAGCTTTGGGAGAATCTTGATATTTGTAAGGAACTTTAGTGTAGGCAGTAGACGGGCCATCAGAAAACATATAGCGAATTTGACCATAATTGTTTCCTGCATCGGATACTTCTACAAAATCAACGTCGATATACCGTTCAAGACTTTCTAGTATATCTCGAAGATAATCTTTCATTGTTTCGGTAATAGGTCTAACATTACCTTCGCTTCCATAATAACTGCCACCATCAAAAAAACTATAAGTAATAGTTTTACTAGTCCATTTGGCAGGATATATCAGAGAGTCGATGTTATTTTTTCCCGAGTAGGAGACACTACTTACATCTCCTGAGGCAGCATCAAATAGAGATGTATTTGTATCTGAGTTATTAATTACGCCATTCGATTCTTCTAGATCGGGATTAATAGCACCACAACAATCAGGACAATCACAGTCAGATGAAGCTAAAGAATTTTCTATTTCTTCTGTAGAAGTTCCAATCCAACCAAAACTTCGATTTAACTTAGAATTGCTATCTATAATATTTTGAATCTTAAAAGAGTCGTCCGTTGATACTAGATCGGTTTTGAGCCATCGATCTGTCTCTAACTGCTCGATAATTTTGTTATCTAAGCCTAGACTATTCTTATCCATTAAATCTCTCTTTCTTATTAAATTATTCAGTAAAAACACTTTCAAGATAATGTTTTAAAAGTTACAAACTCGGGGCAATTTAGTAAAATCCAAGTGTTTTTTCCGTAAAAATACTTATACAAACTGTTATAAAGATGCTTTGAATCTCTAATAATTGATTTTTATTCTCAACAAGGAAAGTTTATTCGCAATAAGCAATTTTGTGCTAGGATGATGTTGTCAATAAGCCCAGATTTAATGAGAGCCAAAGGATAAAATAAGATTATGTCTACTGCACAAGGGTTGTTACTTTCTTTCGGTGAAGTGGGAAAAAATCCAGTTTTACTAGAAAAAACTGTTACTGAACCAGTCTGTGAGGGATTAAATATTGCTTTAGCTAGTTATCAAGCGTTATATATACAATACCAAAAACACCATTTTGTTGTTGAAGGAGCAGAATTTTATTCTCTACATCAATTTTTTGAAGAGGGTTATGATGCAGTAAAAGGTCATGTACATGACTTGGGAGAGCGTCTCAATGGTTTAGGTGGTGTTCCTGTAGCTAGTTTTGCGAAACTCGCTGAATTATGCTGCTTTGAACCAGAAGCTGATGGGATCTATGATTGTCGCCAGATGGTCAAAAATGATTTAGTTGCCGAACAAGCCATAATTCAACTAATACGCCGTCTAGCATCTCAAGCAGAAAGTTTGGGCGATCGCGCTACTCGCCATATGTACGAGCAAATGTTACTAGAAACTGAAGAAAGAGCTTATCACTTAGATCATTTTCTAGCTCATGATAGCTTAACTTTGGGATTTATCAATAACTAATACTTGAAAAAAGGTGGGACTCATACCCACCCTTTAATTTTAAGCCAACAAAGATTATTTACTCTTATAAAAAGACTTGCTGATGCGATCGCTAATGAATGGCCAGCAGAAGACAAATACGGCAAGGATAGCTCCTTTAACAATTAAAGGGCTTAGGGGAAAACTAAAGACAATAACTAGACCCCCTAATATTTTGACAGATTGAGATGTAACTTCATCTCCTATAACAGAGCCTATAATTAAGAGTAAGCTACCAATTAATAACCCGAAACAAGATACTATTGCGCCCATGACTATTTATGCTTTTGAGAAGTAGTTGATAATTTGGTAGATTTTTATTAGTAATTACTGTGCTTTACTAGATAAGTATCGGCTACCATCTTTAAAACTAAAGATTAATTATAACTATAGAACACAATCGGTAAAAATAAAAGTCAATGTGACTACTTGGCTCGAATTTAAATTAAATTTACGTTCTATTGCTAGAGTAAAAAATTTAATAATTTCAAAACATTATTAATAATATTAAAAAAGCCAATAGAGAGGATTTATTACTATTAACTAATAAAAAGGTAAGGGGAAGAAGGAAATAGCTTTTTTTTGTCAGTTTTGAAGGTAAAAGCCGATAATTAGTTATAATTAAGAACCAAATTATCTCTCACGAGAGCTTGCAAAGAAGTAGATAAGTCTACTAGAGTTAGATGTTATTGAGTTTTAAATCCTTTTAAACTGCGATCGCTATGTCTGCTGTTACAACTTCTCCTGTCAATTTGAACTTTCCTCTCACCGCCGTAGTAGGACAAGAAGCAATCAAACTTGCTTTACTATTAGCAGCAGTCGATCCTGGGTTGGGAGGAGTAGCGATCGCGGGAAGGCGCGGTACGGCTAAATCTGTAATGGCGAGGGCAATTCACAGTCTTCTGCCACCTATCGAAGTAATTAAAGATTCTTTATTTAACTGCGACCCAACTAAGCCAGCAGAATGGGATGATGATACCCAGGCAAAATATGGCAATACTAAGCTAGAAGATATCCCCACAGAAATTATTCCTGCACCTTTTGTGCAAATTCCCTTGGGAGTAACCGAAGATAGATTACTCGGTTCGGTAGATGTAGAAGAGTCGGTAAAGATAGGAGAACCTGTATTTCAACCAGGATTATTGGCACAGGCACATCGAGGAGTTTTGTACATAGATGAAATTAATCTTTTAGATGACCAGATTTCCAATCAATTACTAACAGTTCTTACAGAAGGACGTAACATCATTGAAAGAGAAGGCATTAGTTTTCAACATCCTTGTAAACCAATCTTAATTGCTACCTATAACCCAGAAGAAGGTCCATTAAGAGAACATCTGTTAGATCGAATTGCCATTACTCTTTCTGCTGATGGAATATTATCTTTAGATCAGCGAGTACAAGCAGTTAATCAAGTCATTGAATATGCTAGTTCCCCAGCAAAATTTATCAGTCAGTATGAAGAAGATATAGATAGTTTAAAAACAGATATTATCTTGGCAAGAGAATGGCTAAAAGATGTAGTCATCAGTCACGATCAAATTCTCTATCTCGTACAAGAAGCAATTCGAGGTGGTGTAGAAGGACATCGGGCAGAATTATTTGCGGTAAAAGTCGCTAAAGCAGCAGCAGCGATCGAAGGACGTAATGCTGTAACTGCGGATGATTTACGTAAAGCTGTAGAACTAGTTATTGTCCCTCGCGCTACGACTATTGAAACACCACCAGAAGAAACACCACCCCCTCCACCTCCTCCACCCCAAGAACAACCCCAAGACGAAAACGAGCCAGACAAAGAAGAAGAGGAAGAACAAGAAGACGAAGAAGATAAAGAACAAGAACCGCCCAGTATTCCTGAAGAATTTGTGTTTGATATTGAAGGAGTAGTTCTCGATCCTCAAGTTCTTTATTTTGCTCAAATGGCACAGCGTCAAGGCAAGTCGGGAAAACGCGGACTTATTTTCTCGGACGATCGCGGACGCTATATTAAACCTATGTTACCCAAGGGGAAAGTAAGAAGAATTGCTGTCGATGCTACTCTACGTAGTGCAGCCCCCTACCAAAAAGCGAGACGGAAAAGATACCCAGGCAGAAAAGTCATTGTAGAACAAGGTGATATTAGGGCAAAAAGATTAGCGAGAAAAGCTGGTTCTTTAATTGTCTTTGTAGTTGATGCTTCTGGTTCGATGGCACTTAATCGGATGCAGTCGGCAAAAGGGGCAGTGATGCGCTTGTTAACTGAAGCCTACGAAAATAGAGACCAGGTTGCTTTGATTCCTTTCCGTGGAGAACGATCAGATGTACTATTACCTCCCACGCGATCGATTACTATGGCGCGGGGACGTTTAGAAACTTTACCCTGCGGTGGTGGATCGCCCCTGGCACATGGATTAACTCAAGCAGTTCATGTCGGGATGAATGCCCAAATGTCTGGCGATATCGGACAGGTAGTAATTGTAGCAATTACTGATGGTAGAGGCAATATTCCCTTAGCTCGTTCTCTGGGCGAACCAATGCCAGAAGGAGAAAAACCAGATATTAAAGGAGAATTGTTAGATATTGCTGGTAAAATCCGTGCTTTAGGCATGAAATTATTAGTAATTGATACAGAAAGTCGTTTTGTTTCTACTGGTTTTGCCAAAGAACTCGCTAAAAATGCAGGAGGTACTTACTATCATTTACCCAAAGCTAGCGATCGCGCGATCGCAGACATGGCAAGAGGTGCGATTTCTAATCTTTAAATAACTATTAACTTATAGTGTGGGAAAGAATGTGGGAAAGTTCACTAATTTTGGGTACTGATGATTGATTGTTAAGTGAAAATTGCTAGTCCAGTTTTTTTATCAAAATTTATGTCCAAAAGACCAATAGCCGTAGATATTTTTGCTGGTTATGGAGGATTTTCGTTAGGCTTCGAGCAAGGAGGTTGGGATATCAAGGCTGCTGTTGAAATAGATCCAGTTCATGCAGCAGTTCATAAGTTTAATCTGCCAAACTCTGTCGTACTTCCCTATTCTATAAGCGAGTTAACTGGTAAAGATATTAGAGAGCTATCAGGTATTGGAAATCAAACAATAGACGCTGTTATTGGAGGCTCACCTTGTCAATCCTTCTCGATGGCTGGCTTACGGGCATTAAATGACCTCAGAAATTCTCTAGTCAAAGAGTTTTTGAGAATTGTTTTGGAGTTAAAACCCTCCTATTTTGTCTTTGAGAATGTTAAAGGTTTAACGATAGGTAAACACAAGCGGTTTTTAGTTGAACTAATCCAAGCTTTCAGCCAGAATGGCTATTCTATTAGCTTACCTTGGAAGATTCTTAATGCAGCCAACTTTGGAGTTCCTCAAAAACGAGAAAGATTGTTTCTTCTCGGTGCAAGAAAGGATTTGCCATTGCCTAAATATCCTTTGCCGTCAACTAGATTACCTGGCGACAAAAAAGCAGACTCCAACTTGCCTTTTGTCACAACCTGCGGAGAAGCCCTCGGAGATTTACCAGAAGTAGAAGACTTTGAAGCCTTATGGACTAACGATTATGTATTAATCGACCATTGGAAAACTCAAAGTAATTATGGACGGCAAATGCGATGCCTAGATGAAAGCGATTGGTATTTTGGCTACAAAAGACTTTGGAATCCTTATTTGCTAACTTGTAGTAAAAGAACTAATCACTCTCTAGAGATACGGAATAGATTTCAAGCTGCTGTACCAGGGAAAATTGAACCTATTTCACGCTTTTTTAAACTTGCAAAAAATGGTGTAGCCAATACCCTTAGGGCAGGAACTGACTCTTCTCGTGGCGCACATACTTCACCAAGAAGTATTCATTATTCATCTCCTCGATGTATAACCATCAGAGAAATGGCTAGATTGCAAGGTTGTCCCGATTGGGTACGTCCTCATGCTACTAAGTGGCATGGAGGTCGAGAAATTGGAAATTCAGTTCCTCTTCCATTAGCAAGAGCAATTGCCTTGGAAATAATAAAATGTCTTGAAATAACACCAACTAGACCAGTAGAAGTGTTAGAGCTTGGAAATCCCAATTTGCTTTCAATGACCATGACACAAGCAGCAAATTATTGGCAGATTAAAGTGCCAATAAAGGCTAGAAAACGTTTCGAGCCTAATTTTTGATGATTCGCTCTTTAGACATTAACGCAGCAATTTCCCTTAGAGACAAGGGACTTCGACTTTTGACCTGCCGAACGCGGGATAAAGCCTATCCTCCAGACGTAAGACCAAGTAGAGGAGGACGCAAGAAATCCACGCTCTAGGCAGTCTGTTTGGTAGGAAGCTTGCGGTTTACCGCAAATAGTTCATTAAAATAGTTACTCAAGCCTGCTTATTATATAGATAAATGAATTGTATTCTCTAAAAGATAGATTAAGCCCTATACTGATATTTATATGCAAAAACTACAGCGTTGCCCCTACTTCTAAAATTTCGGCAACTATTGCAGTCGAAATAACCGTGTTCTGCGGTGAACAGCACCCTGCCGTACAAAGACAGGGCTTGCATTCACTGCGTCAAGGTGAGGTAAATAAGAAGGAATGAGGAGAGAAAAAGAGGGCGTATAGGGAAGTTTTTGGAAATTTTCTCAAAAAAACAGCAGAGGGAGAATAAGGAAAAAGGAACAAGGTGAACATTACCCTCTCACAAGGGTAGACTTTTTACATTTAAGGCTGAAATCAAGACAAGGGAGCATTCATCCGATTATTTCGTTCAAAGATAGTAGATACTCACCGTGAGCGTTAAAAACCTACCTTTGTGAGAACAGTATTTTGGTCTAAAAAGACAGGGCTTGTGTTCGTTTGCTCAACTTAAACTACAGAAATTAACAATTAATTAACCTTTTGACTTGTGCTACCTCTTTCTTTTTTTTGAGGCTAAGAGGTATTTCGATCGACTGGAGGGAATAATGCCACTTCAATTAAAATCAGATTCAAGAGAGCGACTTGATAGTTATTATCAAATTTCAGCAAGAGAAGTTATTAAATACTTTCGTAGCAATTCAGATGAAGGTTTATCCGCAGAAGAAGTTGCCAGTCGTTACGAACAGTATGGCTGGAATGAACTGCAATTTCAGCCTGGAAAACCAGCTTGGCTGAGATTTCTGGGGCAATTTCATCAACCTTTGCTCTATATTCTACTGCTAGCAGGGGCAATTAAAGCAGTTTTGGGTTCTTGGACAAATGCAGCAGTAATTTGGGGCGTTACCGTAATCAATGCGATAATTGGTTATGTACAGGAAGCCCAAGCAGAAAAAGCGATCGCTTCTTTAGCTAAAACTGTAACGACAGAAGTAACTGTATTACGAGAAGGGCAAACTTTGAAGATTCCCTCAAAAGACTTAGTACCAGGTGATATAGTCTTACTAGCATCGGGGGATAAAGTTCCAGCAGATTTAAGGCTTTTTAAAGTTCGCAATTTGCAGGTGGATGAGTCTGCCCTAACAGGGGAATCAGTTCCAGTAGATAAATCTACACAAATCCTATCACCAGATACCCCCCTTGCAGAAAGAACAAACATGGCTTATGCGGGTAGTTTTGTCACCTTTGGACAGGGTCAAGGTATTGTCGTCGCCACGGCAAATGATACTGAAGTGGGACGAATTTCTCAAGCGATGGAAAATCGAGTTAGTTTGACTACGCCGTTAACTCGAAAGTTTGCCAAATTTAGCCGTACTTTACTCTATGTAGTTTTAACATTAGCAGCCCTAACTTTTGCGATCGGTTTAGGACAGGGTGAATCTTGGCTTTATATGTTTGAAGCGACTGTAGCCTTAGCAGTAAGTGCTATTCCTGAAGGACTACCCGCAGTAGTTACCATTACCCTAGCTATTGGAGTCAACCGCATGGCACGCCGTCATGCCATTATTCGCAAATTACCCGCCGTTGAAGCTTTAGGTAGTGCTACTGTTATTTGTTCGGACAAAACAGGAACATTAACAGAAAATCAGATGACGGTACAGTCTATTTATGTGGGAGGAGAATACTATAAAGTTAGTGGTACTGGCTATAGTCCTAAAGGAGAAATTAGCTTGATGCTTGAGGAGCAACCTGAAAGTCCTTTTGAGGATGGTTTGCCCTCAGCTTTGGAAGAATGCTTAATCGCTGGGGTACTTTGCAATGACTCCCAGTTAAAAAAAACAGGAGAAGATTGGTCAGTGGTGGGAGATCCTACCGAGGGGGCATTGATTACCGCAGCAGCTAAAGCCAGCCTCAGTCAATCTGGTTTGGCAGCGTTAAAACCACGCTTAGATTCGATTCCTTTTGAATCTCAGTATCAATATATGGCAACCTTGCACGATACCATCTCGCCGATAATTTATATTAAAGGCTCGGTAGAATCGCTGATGAGTCGGTGTTCTCAGATGGTCGCCCTCGATGGTAAAATGATGCCGTTCAATCCTACAGAAATCGAACAAGCAGTAGAAAAGATGGCAGAGCAAGGATTACGAGTGCTAGCCTTTGCCAAAAAGAAACCGATTGCCCATCAGCATTCTCTCGATCATCAAGATGTCGAAACAGACTTGGTCTTTATCGGACTACAAGGTATGATCGATCCACCCCGTCCAGAAGCGATCGCTGCCGTTCATGCTTGTCAGGCTGCGGGAATTCAAGTAAAAATGATTACTGGCGATCATATTACCACGGCAAGAGCGATCGCCAGCAGGATGGGTATCCAAAAGGCAGGTAAAGTTTTAGCCTTTGAAGGAAAACAATTGCAGCAAATGGACGATGGGGAAATAGTTCGAGCGATCGAAGATGGAGTTGTTTTCGCTAGAGTTGCCCCCACCCAAAAACTGCAACTAGTTGAAGCCCTTCAATCTAAAGGGGAAATCGTCGCCATGACTGGAGATGGAGTAAATGATGCTCCCGCTCTCAAACAAGCAGATATTGGTATTGCCATGGGTAAAGGAGGGACAGAAGTAGCAAGAGAGTCGGCTGATATGCTGCTAACAGATGATAACTTTGCCTCCATTGAAGCTGCCGTAGAAGAAGGGCGCACTGTCTATCAAAACTTACGCAAAGCGATCGCTTTTCTCTTGCCTGTCAACGGTGGTGAATCCATGACTATTCTGATTAGTGCCTTGCTAGCAAGAGATTTGCCGATTCTCTCCCTTCAAATACTCTGGCTGAATATGATTAACTCCATCACTATGACAGTCCCTCTGGCTTTTGAACCCAAAACTCCAGGGATTATGCAACAACCAGCCCGCAATCCCAATGAACCTCTACTAACCCACAAATTATTAATGCGAATTTTAGTAGTTTCGGTATTTAACTGGATTTTGATTTTTGGGATGTTTGAATGGGCTAAATCCTCAACAGGAGATATTGCTGTTGCTCGTACCATGGCAATTCAATCACTAGTGGCAGCTAGGATAATTTATCTTATAAGTATTAGCCAATTAGGGAAAAGTATTGCTAATTATTTACTCAAGAGAACGAGATCGATCGCCAAAGCACCGAGTCTAATTACTGGTATTGTTGCTGCTGCGATTTTACAAATTGTCTTTAGCAAGTTGGGTATCATGAATATATTGTTTGAAACTGCACCCCTAAGTTTCAATCAATGGCTTATTTGTTTACTACCAATGCTGCCCATGATACCTGTGGCAGTCTTAGCTAATTCCCTCGATCGAGATTAGGTTATGTCAGCTATTAGCTATTCAGGTTCAATTTATGTGTTCTACTCTAATGAAAAGGGCAGTAACAAGTCCAAAACTACTAAAATGTAAACATCAAGACCGATAATTGTTAAATTGTCCCCCAATACAAATTGCATGAATACTCAGGAAAAATCAGACGAGCAGGTACAGTCAAACCAAAACAAAGACCTAGTTCTGAATAAATCGAAATTCAACTTTTGGCAACTTTGGAATATGAATTTTGGTTTTCTGGGTATTCAGTTTGGCTGGGGACTACAGATGGCAAATATGAGTGCCATTTTCGAGCATTTAGGTGCAGATGCCCACCAACTGCCGATTCTGTGGATTGCTGCTCCTCTAACTGGTTTGCTCGTTCAACCGATTATTGGTAATCTGAGCGATTACACCTGGACTCCTTTAGGGAGAAGACGACCTTATTTTTTGGGAGGGGCGATCTTAGCTTTTATTGCCCTGGTGTTTATGCCTCGCTCCTCTAGCCTCTGGATGGCTGCGGGATTACTCTGGATTTTGGATACTAGTGCTAATGTTAGTATGGTTCCTTTTCGGGCATTTGTTGGGGATTTATTACCCAAAGAACAAAGAACTAAAGGATTTGCCATGCAAAGTGTCATGGTGGGTATTGGTGCTGTTTCTGCTTCTGCTTTACCCTGGCTGCTAAATCATGTTTTCGCTGTAGACAATACTAGCAATGCTCTTCATCAAATCCCTCTTACTGTAGAACTTTCCTTTTATACTGGGGCTGCTCTATTTTTGGGGACAGTCTTGTGGACGGTGATTACAACTCCCGAATATCCACCACAAAACTTAGAAAAGTTTGAACTATTACAGGAAAAACGGGGTGGAATTATCAGCAGCATTCGCGAAAGTTGGTACGCCATAAAAGATATGCCCTCAACTATGAGTCAGTTGGCGAAAGTTCAGTTTTTTACTTGGCTAGGAATATTTTGCTTTTTTCTTTATTTTCCCCCCGCAGTAGCTCGTAATATTTTCGGTGCAATCAGTCAAAGTTCTATTTTATATAGTGATGGGATTGAATGGGCGGGTTTATGTTTTGCAGTGTTTAATGCTATCTGTATCGGCTTTTCTTTTCTCTTGCCCTATCTAGGTAAAAGAATTGGTCGTCAAACAACTCACAGTCTTTGTTTAGTTTGTGGAGGAGTTAGTTTAATCTCATTATTATTTATTAAAAATCAATATTTATTATTGGTTGCTATGGTAGGCTTTGGCATAGCTTGGTCGAGTGCTTTAGTAATGCCCTATGCCATGCTGACTGGAGCAATTCCTGCTCAACGTAGGGGTATTTATCAAGGGATTTTTAACTTTTTTATTGTTCTACCAGAGATTGCTGTTTCTCTATTTTTTGGCTGGATTATGAGTTATCTTCTTCATGATAATCGGCTCTGGGCTGTTGTGCTAGGAGGAGTATTTTTGATTATAGGAGCAGGTTTGACTTTGTTAGTTAAATCGAGTCCCATCTCAGAATTAGAAGCCAAGACAGAAGTTGCGGAAAATAAAGAGACAACAGAGACAAAAACCCAGGCGCAAGCTTCGTAAGTTATTAATAGTCTCAAGGTAAATTAAGTGTGAGACGTTTGAGACGTTTGGAATGTTAAAGTCTCTCGATCGCACTCGCCAACTCTTTACCTTCAATATATATTGCTACTAACCATATTATTTTCTCATAGCAACTTTTCTCGACACGAAAAATGAACGAACGACTAATTTCTTTATTAGGATTAATAGCTTTTATCGGATGCGGATATCTGCTTTCTGTCAATCGTCGGGGAATTCGCTGGTCTACAGTACTTTGGGGAATAGGCTTACAATTAATTTTAGCGTTCTTAATTCTCAAAACAAGCGTTGGATTAACACTCTTTCAATTTTTAGGCGATCTCGTCAGACAATTTCTCGATTTTTCTGATGCGGGAGCAAAATTTATCTTCGGTGATGGATTTGAGGAACATTTTATTGCTTTTAAGGTTTTACCGACGATTATCTTTTTCTCTGCTTTTATTTCTTTGCTCTATCACTATAAAATTTTACCGAGAGTTGTCGCTGCTTTGGGAGGGGTGATGATGCGATCGATGAAAACTTCTGGTGCGGAGTCTCTCAGTTGTGCAGCTAATATTTTTGTCGGCCAAACAGAAGCACCATTACTGATTAAACCCTATCTATCCACTTTAACTATGTCAGAACTTCACGCAGTAATGACTGGTGGTTTTGCAACTATCGCTGGAGGTGTAATGGCTGCCTATATTGCTTTTGGAATACCAGCAGAACATTTGATTGCAGCTTCGGTAATGTCTGCACCAGCAGCTTTAGCAATGGCGAAAATCTTTTATCCAGAGACGGCTAAACCCGAAACTAAAGGCAAGATAGAAGTTAAAGTCGAAGGAGTATACACTAATGCGATCGATGCCATTACTACAGGTGCATTAGATGGTTTGAAATTAGCCCTCAATGTCGGAGCAATGTTAATCGCTTTTTTGGGATTACTGGCTTTGCTTAATGGGGTTTTAGGCTGGATGGGAGGACGAATTGGATTACCCCAGTTATCTTTGGAATGGATTTTGTCCTATTTGATGTTTCCTTTTGCTTGGTTGATGGGAATACCTTTGGCTGACTGTTTATCAGTAGGTATTTTATTAGGAAAAAAAGTTATTCTCAATGAATTTATTGCTTATTTAGATTTAAAAGAAATGATACCCACTCTCTCAGAAAGAACAACGATTATTGCTACTTATGCCTTATGTGGCTTTTCCAATTTGGGTGCTATCGGTATTCAAATAGGGGGACTCAGTGCGATCGCTCCCAAGCGACAGCAGGATTTAGCCGTTTTAGGACTCAGAGCGATGATTGCTGGTTCTTTAGCTTGTTTTCTGACAGCTTGCGTAACGGGAATATTGCTTTGAAGAGAAAACTTTATTTTGTTGTTTTAGCCAAAAGCGATCGCGCCAAAATTAACAAAAACCAAAATATTAGCTATAGCTTAACCATAATGAATTTGCATTTTTTAGTTTCGTAATTTTCTAACGAAAGACGTAGGCTTTGAGATTAATGCTGGAAATGCTGGAAATTTAACAATCGAGACTTTACAATTAAACGTCCTCAAAGGCGGAGTAGCTGTTTCTTCTTCTTTTGGGAGTGGAAATACTGGTACTTTAGAAATAAAAGCAACAGAATCAATAAATGTAAGCGGAATAGCTAATGATTCGACCATAGCTCAAGATGGCAGAAGTCGTATTGGATCATCTGTTGTACCTGCTAATCCTTCTGCTCGACAAATATTAGGATTACCTGAAGTTCCAACTGGAGACGCGGGTAACTTAACTATAAATACGCCAGTTTTAAATATTACTCAAGAAGGATTTATTAGCGTAGAAAATCAAGGCGCAGGAAGTGCAGGAACACTTTCTATTAATGCCGAAACTCTAAATCTAGACGAAGCTGGAAGAATAACTGCTGCTGCATCTTCGGGAATAAATGGTAATATCGAACTCAATGCCCAAGACCTAAATATCAGTAACGATAGCCAAATCACAACTACCGCTGGTAGTGATGGCGATGGCGGAAACATTATCATCAACACAACTAATTTAACCGCAAAAAAAAACAACCAAATAACAGCTAGTGCCAACTCAGGAGACGGAGGAAACATTATTCTTAATGCAGACTCCGTTGTAAGATGAAAGGTAAGACAGCTTGATAAATATCTTGGGGTTGATACCCAATAAAAGATGGTTGTTCTTGAGGTTTTTGTGGCTTTTGATTCCCTAAAACAGTTTCTTGTTGGGCTAGTCTAGATTTGTCTGGAGTTTGATTGGTTGAGTCGGTTAAATTATTGTCAGAATTTGTCTTGGCAAGATTATCTAAGAGGGAAGGCTGTTCTATTATGATTTTGCTATTTTGTTTACTAGAGTAATTTAAAACTGCCTGGCTCAAAACATTTCTTAGTGAAAGATTATCGGAATATTTGGTAAAAGGAATTGCTCCTTTTTCTAATAATTTATGATTTCCCGATTCTGTATTTTCTGCGATTCTGACAAAAACAGGAACATCTTTAATTTTAGCTAATGCTTCTGTTGCACCTGCCCAAGTACCACCTTTATTAACAGTAGAGTTGATTACTAAAGCATAATCAGCCAGTCCATATATATATTTATTCCTTCCCATGGCATTACCCACACTAAAGCCGGCATCAGGATCATAAGTTGATATTAAAGTTAAATTTCCTTCTTTAATTGCTGTACGATATTTTTTCGCTACTGCGGTTTTTGCTAAACTGTTAGCCATTACTCCAACGACCTTACCATCCATGGCTAATGCAGATAACATACAAGTCTGATCGATTCCTTTTGCCCCACCAGAAATAACTTGCATTGCTTCTTGAGCGCATTTTTGAGCCAGTTTTTCTGTGTATTGTATTGCTGCATTGTCTGCATTGCGAGAGCCAACAATTGCGAGTCCTCCTTGGGAAAGTAATTTTTTATTCCCTACACCATATAAGATGGGAGGAGCTTGATATCTTAATTTGTGTTTAAGACATTTAGGATATGCTGCATCTGCTCTTCCTAAGACCCATAGTCCTTGATTTGTCCATTTTTCCATCGCCAAACCTAGCATCACGCCACGATTTAATAAGGCTAATATGCGGTGAGACTCTAGTTGATTGATTTCGAGTTGGGGAGTTTGTCCTGAATATTAGAATCAAGTAAATCTTGGGGCGTTAGGTCATTCTCTTGTAACCAACTCGCTAAATTATTATATTCTCCTAAACTTAGCGGTTTAGGCTCTATGGTACGAGATGAGCCAAAACTAGCACACAAGAGTAACATTGCTTGAGTATCAAAGGAGACGATATGATTGGTCATAATAGCGATCGCAGTAATATTTACGGATTTTTTAGCGATCGCGGAATGCTTTTCTAGGGCGATCGCACTAATCTAGAAATACTTGAGGTTGAACTTTAAAATGTTATAATCCGACAGCAATCTTGATAACAGTGGGTTTTGTGACCTCGATTTTAGCAATAAAAGAGATCGCCCTAATAACGAGCAATTTCCTCAAGCGCATTATTAATAATCTCTTCTTCTACGCCTTGACGTTTAAGACTTTCTATCAGTTTCGAGAGAGGATTATTTTCTAGTTCCTCTAAATCTTTTCGTAAACCCTGTCCAATATAAGTTCTCATTAAAGGCTGATAACCAGAAAAACCCAATATAGGTGCTATTCTTTTTAAATCTTCAACTACGTCTTCGGGAATACGAAGAGTGATAGATTTCATGGGGCGATCTTTTTTTAATCTTTGTTTTAAAGCTTCAATTTTCATAGTAATTACGTTCTTGACGGGTAGCTTTACGAGCAGAAATGATTCTAATCATGTCATTCTCTTGTTGAATGTGAACTACAAATAAGAGGTAATTACCTTTATCCATACCGATAATGGCATCTCTGGCTTCATGATTACGACTGGCATCTACCACAACTAAAAAGGGATCGAAAAAGGCTTCAACTGCTCGCTCAAAAGTAATCCCTCTATGTTTGATTGTATTTTGCTTTGCCTTTTCTTCATTCCAGATAAAAGTAATACCATTGAGAATGAATCGTTTATCCATATTCTCAATTATAAGATATTTTGTATGTACTTTGTTAATACATTCTCGCTCACAAAAAACTTACTTTGATGCAGTATCTTATTCCCGCTTTTCTCACAAAGAAGGCGGTCGCTACGAGCAGAAGCCTTGCCCAGGCTAGGTTTAACCCTGGTGTCCACGGCTGCTGTCAAACGACAGTCTGTTGTTTGAGTCATAGTCTGGATTTGTATCAATATTTTCCCATCCCTGATAATCCAATTAACTCGATCGATTGATGACTTTGGCTGTTTCAATGTTGTCGAATTCTTTCATTTTTATTTGTTTTTCATTTTCTACACTAAGATCGACAAATTTAGTTTCTAATTCAAACTAGATTTCAGCACCCACCATCAAAAATGCTGCCCAACAACTAGGATGTTTATACTTAGAACGCACTAGTTGCATGGCTCTTTGAAGAGCGATTACCTTATTTTTTAATTCAACATAATTCTGATAGAAAGCTACCATTAACTCTTTCGTGGCGCGATCGCTCACACTCCACTGGCTGACAATTATTGTTCTCGCTCCTGCGATTAAAAAGGCTCGACTTAACCCCAGCATTCCATCTCCAGAGACACGCCCTAATCCAGTCTGACAGGCACTAAGCACGACTAGATCCGCAGGTAAATCGCGATTGTGGGCTACTTCTCTAGCAGTTAATAATCCGTTTTCGGTTTCAGTGGGAGAAAAAGCCACAAAGGATTTCAAGGGATTTTCTGTATAAGCAATACCGTGGGTAGCGAGATGGATAATGTTGTGGGTTTGGGCAAAATCTTTAACTGCTGCTTCGGTTGCTGCTTCTCTCAGAAGTAAAGTATACTCGCGATCTCCCCAAGATTCTACAATTGCTTTAGCTTCCTCTTCTGCTCCTGATAATGGTGAAAGGGTAATTTCAAAGCCTTCCTGAGTGAGAACTGTCGGCATTACTGGATTGCCCACTGCGAGAATTTTTGATTCATCTATAGTTGCATAACAGGGTTGGTTACGGATTTCCTCTAAAGTCTGAGCAGAGGGAGTATAAATTAACGACCAGCGATCGCACATATACTTCCCATCTGGGAGTTGAAGTGCAGCAAAGGGAACAAGCCATAATGAAGCGTGAGGTTCAATTACTAATGTACAGCCATCGGTAGGAAGAGCCTCAGCCACAGGAGCAACCAGATCGTTATAAAATTCCTTCAGTAAGGTTTCTAGAGTAACAGGAGGAAATTCTACTGATTCTAACTGTTCCACTACTAATAGCTTACGCTCCACTCCACGAGATGCTTCATCTACCTTCATAGCTCTTCGCAGACGAGCAACTTTCTGCTCTAATTCATGACAACCTATGGGACTAACATAACCCGATACTTTACCATCAGGAGTAACGGCAAAAATAGCGGTGCGGTCTAAGAGAACATAGAATACTAATCTGGCTAGGGGCGATACTTTTATAGATCGATCGGTTTCTGTTGCCGAATCTATGGCATTGTTATTTGATGAGTTTGAGGGAATTCCAGATGCAGCTTGAACTGTCATATTGCTAAAGGAATTCGGCTGAACTCCCGTTTTAGTCTGCAAATCATCTAAACGATCGACTTTTTCCTGTTTCTTTAGTTGGGGATGTCTGCGTTCTTCTTTTCCCATTAAGTCACTTAAAGCTCTACCTCTAGCACTTTCGGCTACTTCTAAAGCAGCTTGGTAATCACCATTTTCTCTTTCAGCCAGATCGAGATGAGCAATTAGCAGTCTGTCAAAGACATCTTTAACGCTATCGAGAAAGGTAACTTTTCCTTCATCTGTACGTAAATCTTCTTGTCGTGATTCAATTAAATTAACAGCCTTTTCAAAAGATGCGATCGCCTGTTTCAATTCTCCTGCTTCCTGGTAACAACATCCCAAACCCCAATAACAATGTCCCAATGTTTCCCAATCTCTTTCTGTTTGAGCTATCTCAAATGCTTGTCGATAGATTGGTTGAGCATCACTAAACCGTTTTTGTTCCAAATACAGTCGCGCTAAACCTGCGGAAGTTTTACCCTTACCGAGGTTGTCTTGTGCTTGTTCGTAGAGATGTAATGACTGTAGATAAAGCATTTCAGCTTTATCGAATTGATTGCGATCGCTGGTGATACTTGCTAGTATTGCCAACCCGCGACGCTTTTCTAATGGTTTTCCAGCGTCATCGAATAGTTCCAATGCTTCTTGAATATTGGTTTCAGCTAATTCTAAATTATCCTGTCGGCGATAAATTTCCCCAAGATTGGCGATCGCATAAGCTTTCAGTAACAGATTACGATCAATTTCTGGATATTGCAGTGCTTGTTGGTAAGCTTTTAAAGCTGGTGCTTCTTGCGGTTGGCGGAGATAGGCATTACCTATATCCAGGCAAAGTTTAATCGGTAGGGCTGGATCGTTGGCTTCTGCTTCGAGAGTTTCTGCCACTTCTGCACTGTAGAGATCGGGTACAGGATCGGGATTACTATAAAAACCTTTAGAAACTTCACTCAGGCGATCGATTACCGACTCTAGTTTCAATGTATCTTCTGATTCTAATGCTTCTAGAGCAGCTTCATAGGCAATTACCGCATCTTGAATTTCTCCTTGAGCTTGGAAAGTATCTCCGATGTAATTTAGGATGACTGCTGTAAAGCGGGGAAGCTTTTCTTCTCTGGCTATTTTCAAGGCTTGAGTATAAGTATCAAGAGCAGTTTGATGGTCTTTTTGCTTTAGTGCTAGTGATGCTTGATTCGTTAGAGATACAATGTTCTGGTTTATCTTCATTATTCGTTCTAGTACTTTGTCAAGATTGATTTGAGGGATGCTCCCCCCCTGCCTCCTCTGCTCCCCCTGCTCCAACTGCTTGCCCAACCCATCATTTCAAAATTGACAGACTACTAGGGTCTGTCTGCAAAGTCCATTTTGTGAAGAATTTTTACAAAAAACTGACTTTTGCACAAAAGAGAAGACGCAATTCGGAGAATTGTTTAGTAAGCAGTCTAAAAGTTTTGTCAGTCAAACAGGTTATTCACTGTTTATGTAACAAATTCACCTTAGTAAAGGACATTATGGTTAAATACAGCAGGATACATACCCTATCTTGGTTGACCACTTTGGTAGTTCTTTTTGCTATCTCGCCTTCATCGGCACAGAACAAAAGTATTAACAGCGTTTTCTATATATCTAAAAGTGAAAATCGCAACCAGGTACACTATAACGTTAATGTAAACAGTTCTGACTGCTCCCCCATCTCTTCTAATCCTGTTAATGCTCTCTGGCATATGTTGGAGGAAGGAGAGAATAAAACTGAGCAACTAATTGATAGAGAGCAGCCTTTCTATGGAATTGGGAGTCAGGAAGTTTCAGGAAATAAGGTTACCTTCTTCATAAGGGCACTGGAGAAGAAGGACAAGCCGATTGAATTGATCACATCGGGATCGAATGGAAGATGTGAAGCTAAAGCTTACACTCAAATCAATGGAAAGATGAGACAGCTGTCCTCTGTTTACGTTAAGCTTAAATGGTTCAACACGAGTGTCGATCATTTGAAATTGTACGCTTCAGATAGAACAACCGAGATAATAAGACCATAGCTATTTCTAAAAAGGAAAAGATAAGAGAAAATTATAATTAGTTTTCTCTGGTAAGTTTACTTATGTCAGAGTCAGTATCATCTTGTCCTACTTGTGGTTTTCATTTGGCTAGCAACGGCTACTATATGTCTCTTTTTTTACCCATGATTCATTAAGCCTTTCTTAATCCAGCTTTTTCTGGGCAAAATGTTCCATCAACATACGGTGGTAAAAGACGTAACCCCCACCCACTTTTTTCATCAACAGGCGTTCCGAAGCATAATCAAGAAAATCAGCATAGTTCCAGAAAATTTTACCTTTCCAGCAAAGGAAAACACGTAGAATTAAGTGTTGAATTGAAATTATTCCTGAGCCTTGATTTCCAGCTAGCCCCGCCATTGAACCTACTGCCAGACCAATACATATTAAATAAAATGGATCCCTCACGCATTCAAAGAACCAAACCAGAAGCATTGCAAAAAACATAAAAATTATAAAGAATATTCCTGTGTACTTAATTGACCTTTTAATTCCCTGATTTGGAAGTATCTTTTTAAAATTTATTTCTTTCTTGCTTATTATAAATCCACCGTAAAATCCGCCAAGTATTGTAAACACTAGTAATTCGTATACCCAGAGATAATTACTTCTTTCGTAATACGAAGGGTCTTGTTTCCAATGTAGTAACACATATACAAGACCCCAACCGAACAAGATCAATCCATATTTTATGATTTTATTAAACTCAGGTTTTACAGTCTCTACTGGTTGTATTTGTTCGCGTATCAAACCAGCAATATATCCACTAATTACTCCAACCAATAATATTGCAGAAGACTCAATACTAAAATCATCATTTCTTGTTGTAAATTTAAATAAATAAGGTAAATTAGCACTAATTATCGCAAATATAGTTCCTGATATTAACATTATTAAATGTCTGTTTTTTAAAATATGTTTTTTCCCTAAAAATAGTCCATATATAAGTCCAGATAACACTCCAATAAACAGTCTTGATAACAAGACTCCAACATCTTCTAGTTGCTTGACGTAACATTCGTCGGGAGAACCTCTGTAGATAAAGTATATCCCCGCCGTAAGTCCAAACATTAGTCCTAATATTAATCCAACTATAATTTGATAGTCGTTTCTCTCACTTCGACTTTGAAGAAAGGTTGGTTGCATATTCTCGATCAGAAACACTGTTTGTGATTCCTTCACCATCGTTTTTGCCAGCCAACTGAGCCAATATAAAACTTTATTCTTGGGGTATTTGTCGTATTTCTTGTCTTGATTTAAATTCTTTTCAATATATGATTCAAATAAATTAAATTCGCGATCTGTAGCTATGCGAAACTGCTTGCGACATTGCTCTGCTGGCCAACCTTGATATGTCCAAGTCATCATGTTTAAAATCAAAGGAGTTTGAGCAAATTCAGCTATCTCTTGATCCTGTTCCAGAACAGTCTTTAAGCCTAAGAGAGAATCATCAGCATTTTCCAGAAATTCTTTTAACTGTTTTTTAGAAAGAGGCCGAATACAAATCGCACTATTGAGAAGAAGTCTTTCTACTAAAGCTTCATAATCTTTTAGCCGACTACAAACTACAATTTCAGTTTCCAAATGGGTGGCAATAAATTTATTAATCGCTATTATGCAGGCATTACGCAATTCTATAGCTCTTAATTGGTCATCTAAACCAGCCCCTACTTCGTCTAAGCCGTCAAGGAGTAAGGTTAATTGTTGATCTTTGAGCCAAGGTTCACTCCAAATCTTGGGCACTTGATATTTAGTTATCAATTCTTCAATTAACCATTCCTCTAATGGTTGTTGCTTTTGTCCCCAAGAAGATAGGTTAAAAACTACTGGAATTGGCTTCGTCATGACCTGTTGCGTAAGCTTAATCAACCGTTCTGCTAATTGCAACAGAGCAATAGTTTTTCCCGAACCTGGATCTCCTAATATTAGTAAGGTTTTGCCATCCCCAATTTGATCGATGATGTCTGTTTGTTGCAGTTCGTCATAGGATTCATCAATATCTATGGGAATCACTTCTAGATTGGTAAGAGGACGCAAAATTTGCCCAGAAGGGTCATCGATCTCTTTATCTATAGCAGTATTAAAGTAAAGCGAAGGTTTTAAGAAGCCTTCAATCCAGAAATCCTGGACTTTTTTCAACAAAGTCTGACGCTGTTCGTATTCAAACTTGGATATGGGTTTTTCTCGCTCAATACTTGCTTGTCCAAACCTTTCTAGGACATCCCTCAGGTTATCGTAGTAATCTTTTCTGTTTACTTCTTCAAGGATTGTTTCTTGGAATTTGGCAGGTATATTTGTTGATAAATTTGAATTACTAAGATTAGAGTTTTTTTTGAGAATTATTTTTAAAGGTTCAGTCTTAGCTTGTGTTTCGTCTAGGTCAATAACTTCAAATTTACGGCTTGTTTCGGAAATTTCAGGTAGGAGCTTAACTTTATTTAGCCCTATTTCTACGGCGTTACAACCAAGTTTATGACATCGTTCTATAGTTTCTCCATAGCCTAAAGCTTCATAAAATCCGACAGCAAATAGATAAGCTGCACGATCAAGAATTTCTCGGCTAGTACCAATTACATAAGGTACATATTCCTGAATAACATCAACTTGAATTTCTGTAGTGCAAGCATTTAGCAACACACATTCTATTTCTTCACCGAAAATCTCAAATAAGCCAGACAGAGCATTATTACTAAGAAGTTTGTCGCCTTCAAGCACTAATCCTTCATCTCCAGCCCCATGACCACAAAAGTGAACAATATAAGGATGATACTCATGGAAGTGTTTCTGCACATCCTCTGATTGCACAGCAGGTTCTATTTCAACAATAAAATGTTTATTTCGTTTGATTGCTGCTTTTAAATCACGAATTTCACGATCTATGTTCAGGTCGCCTCTCGGGTTAGAAGCTAAAATTAAAATTTTTTGCATCTCAATGCTCTAATTTGTCACAGTAATTTGTATTTCCTGAGTTGCCCATTCTGCTTCTGGTTCTGATTCGTAAATCATAGCGCGGGTTTTCTCTGGAGGATTATCAAGATCGTTACCAATAGCGGTTAAAAGATCGTTCAAAGGATTCATTAATTGATTGCCAGATCGCGTTTTTAATTCTTCATTAGGATTATTTCCTCTTGTTCGAGGTCGTTCATCAAGAGAAGGTAAGATTAACCACTGAAAATTAGCTAATCCTTTAGTAGCAAAAATCTTGAGGGTTTCTTTCACTTGTTTATAATCTGCTGGTAATGCTAAACGCAGCTTGGTAAAAGCTTCTTGACCTGAATCTAACGGAATGAAAGAAGAAAAGTTGCCTTGAATGGGAATTTGAGAAATTGCCCAAGTTGGTTCAATATCTAATACTGCCACGTTAAGGATTTGATCATAGGTATTTTTGATTTTTAAATAGGATACTTCTCCTGGTTTCAAAGAGACATTTTGCGGATCGGAAAAGGGTTGTTTATGCTTATCGCATAGATGAAATTCTAGATATTTGCTTAATTCTGAAGCAGGATTGTCTAAGGCTTGTACAGATTGGTATTTAGCCAAATGAACCAAACGTTCGACTACTTTTTTATGTGCTTCAGAATCTTCTATACTTAAGGCTGGACGTAGGTTTTCGATGGGCATTCCAACACAGATTTCATAAGTCCCATCTCTGGCAACCGCTACTTGATAGTGTGCCTCTTCTCCTTCTTTAACTTCCACTACCCAACCATTGCCAATTAAGGCTTGGCGTACTTTTTCTAAAGCTACGGTTTGTTTATCTACTAAATCCGCTGGTAAATCCTGTTCTTTATCCCCTGCTTGTTTTTCAGTAAATAAGCGCACTTTCCGAATTAGATCTACAGGTGCAGCAACCATTACCGCCGAAGCACCAGGTTCGATTTCTCCCTTAACCTCAATTCCTCCTGCTTCAGAGTCTAAAATCCTCGCGGTTGACTTATCAGCTTGGATATCGTCTGTCAGTTCGACAATGGCAATCTGTTTAGTTTTATCTGCTAGATCGTCAACATTAAAAGGATAAATCGCAAAGCGAGTCCCACTACTTAACCCTTGTGCTAATCCTGCATTTAGAGTAATTTCCTGGTTATCATCAGCTACATTAGTTACTACTATCGTATAGGGTTTATACTGTCTTTTATCCCCAAATACTAAGCGATCTCCATCCCCGATCAACATGGGTAACTGTTGAGGAAACTTACTCTGAATCATTCCTTGAACTCGATTGTACAGGGATTTATAGGTTAAGAGAGAAGTACTGCTAGTCAAGGTGTCCATCATCCAGTAGGTTAATGCACCGTTGCGTTCTCCCCCATTCACTGCATACTCATAGGCATATTCTGTAGGACGACAGGCAGCTAAAAATACATAGTCTTTGTTGGGTAGCCAGCCACTAGAGAGAGAGGGATCTGCTTGAGTCAAGATACGCCAATTATCTAATAACTCTGCACGGGATGCCACTAAACTATCTTTGCTTCTAGCTGTGGTATCAACTAAATTATTTTCATTACCCCGAATGGCACAATCACCTCTGGTTGCTCCTCCCGAATGGCAACTATCAAAAATCACTGTCACGATACAGCCTTTATCGGTTAGGCGTTTGAGTAAAGTGGCAATTTCTACATCTCGTAGATAGCGACCATCTGAACTGCCAATATCCATCGGCACAATCCCTTCATCCTGCCGTTGTTCTCCCTCTAGTTCTGGATAAATAGTAACAGCACGTCCACCATGTCCCGAGTAGTGAATATATACTTGCTCTTGCGATCGTGCTTTATCGGTTATTTCCTTAAATGCCTGGACTATATTTGCATAGGTTGGTTTTACTTCCTGTCGTGCCGATCTAATTTCAGAAAGAATCGAAGTTTCTTCAAAGGGAGAAGTTAATTTCCAGATCTGCTCTGTCGGCACTTTGAGGGTATTGCGAACATATTCATCTACTAGATCGATATCTCTAACGCAACCTTTCAAATCTTTATAATATCTATTGCGTTCATAGCGATCGATCCCAATTAATAAAGCATAAAAATTATTAGTCATTTGTCACCTACTACTTACTGTACGGGCAAGGCATTGCCTTACGCCCCTACTAACTACTTAAATATCGATGTTTGCAACTTCAAACAGATTGTGAACCGCATTGGGTGCATCCTTGCCAGTATTTTCTGTTTGAACTGTAATGCGATAAAGTCCTGACTCTAAAGTCAAATCATCTTGTTTGAGTACCCATTGGTTATTTTGAGCTTCAAAATCAAGATTTAGGGCTGGTTTTTCTGCCGAAACGCAGTCAATCTTAGCTTTGAGCTGACCAAAAGCGGAATTATCGGGGTTAACTTTCGCTGTAATTACAATTGGTTCATTGTTCAAATAAAGATCGTCCAAACTTAAACTAATACCTTTAGTGACTTTAATCGCTCTTCCTTCTTCCCTACCTCTACCTCGAATATCTTCAATTGTACCTGAAGGAGATTGAGCTATTTGCAGTTTATTGAGCAAATTCAGCAAAATATCTGACTGATTTTGTAATGAACCATGAGTTTCGGCAATAAAACTGGGAATTTCTAAAACATCGCGATCTCTAAATTCGATGGGAAAAGCCGATATTTGCGGTACTGTACCATCTCCATCTGCTAGATGATCTAGCTGAGACATAATTCTTGGCAAGTCTCGGCTAACAGTAAGCTCCCCTTTTTTGAATTGGGCTGATTGTAAGGTAGGTTGTTGCACCCCAACAAAAGGAACAGTAGCGAAAAGTTCGTGATATTTATCGTCTTTGCTATTTGTCTTAACTGCTTCCTCAATTTCTCGATGAAAAGCTAAGGCATCTTGGGCTTTACTTTGGTTAATATTGGGTAGATCGGCTACTTCGGCAATTCTTTTGTTTTGCTCTCCTACCTGTAGCATTGAGTAGATAGGCATCAATTGATACACAGAAGGAAGCGATCGCATTACTTCTGTAAGATCGACAAATGCTTTTTTAAACCCATTAGCTAAAAAGCCAACTGAATCAACCGAACCGCGATAGGGAGTACCAAAAGTAAACAAGGCACGACAATCTTGCCATCCTCCCAATACTTCTAGATGATAACGAGAAACTAAACCACCCATACTGTGAGCCAAAAGAATCACCTTCGCATCACTATTGCCACTAGATTCACGCCATGCTTTGAGTCTTTTATTGAGTAATCTGTTTAGTATCTTGCCGTTAATACGATTATCTCTGCGCCAATCGTAAGGAAAATGATAGAAGTTTGCTGCTTTATCTTCAGGATCGTTATAGATATCTCCTTGAGTGACCTTGAAATTATCAGTAATTAGTTTAGAGGTTTGAGAATAACCATCTAGAATCTTGATTAAACCTGGAATAATTTGAGCATCAGTTACTAAGCGAGTTGCTTTAATACCATCACCATAATAATCGCCCCCAGAATCTTCTCCTTCTAATTTGAGTTGCTGTAAATTTTTACCCCAACTCATAACTATATCGAAAATTGCTCTTGCAGAAGCACCCCACAAATCTTTGCCATCCTTTTGCAATACACTCCCTGTAATTCCTGGCAAAATTACTACAAGATCGTTCATGGAAGCTTTTTGATTATTAGCCATTTATTTTCTCCTGTGATTACATTAGTCTTGATAATTGGCTTCAAAACTTTAAGTAAATAAAGCTTTTCTAGTTTCAGAGCCGACAATTCCATCTGCAACTAAACCTTCTCTTTCCTGAAATTGCTTAACAATACTTGCTGTACCCTTGCCAAATAAGCCATCAGGAAAAATATCAAACCCTTTTGCCTGTAAAGCTTCTTGAACCTTAATTACGTCCGAACCTTCCATCATAGGTCGGCTAACACGGAGTAATCTGGGTTCAGTATCCCAAGGTGCAATACTAAATCCTTTAACAGAAGCCCGATCGATTCTCGATGCTGTATTATTGCCATACAGTCCATCTTCAGAAATTCGATCGTCAGGATGATTTCTATTCCACAGTCTTTGAAACGCTTTAATGGCATGATGACGAATATCCTTAGTACTACTTCCTCGATAAGTGAAATGGGGTTTATCTCTGTTACCAAACCACTGCCAATCATACCTTTCTAAGTAAGGTCGCCAACCCAAATAATCGTTAATATCGATCGCCAGTCCCCCTTGATGATTACTGTGTCCTGGAGGTGCAACTAAACCATAGGGACAACCACCTCTGCCACCTCGCCATCCATATAAAAGGCATTGCTGCACTAGAGTTCGATAGGCGGAATTAACTCTCAGGGTTGTACCGCGATCGCGAATAGCTTTAGCCAGTGCCTCTTTGGCTTGTGGTTGTAAGAAAGGATAGGCAGCGTTACCCAAATTTACATTAAGCTCATCAAAGCTAACTAATACCCCAGGAATCATTAAATTGACTTCATGAATTAGCTGCTGTGACAAACCATTAGCCACCATCGTCGAACAACCAGGGGCATTTTGTACCGAGCCAGTATAAGCACCTGCTCTTGTCCCTAAAGCTTCTTCTTCTACATGACTAATTTCTTCACAGGGTTCAAAGTCAAAATCTTCTAACCAATCTTCTTGTTTTACTTCTAAGTCCGTCATTTTAACTTTCCTAAATAATTCCAGTTATTGTTGAAAATATCGATCGCAACAGCAATAAATTGAGGCTTAACTAAACAGTTAAACCTAATTTTTTCTTAGTTTCTGTGCCAACAAGTCCATCTACTGTCAAACCATGCTGTTTTTGAAATTCTTTGACTGCTCGATCGGTTTTTTGACCAAAGATGCCATCTGCCTCTAAGACAAATCCTCGCTCTATAAGAGCTTGTTGTAGTTCTCGAACCTCCTCTCCCTGCATTAGAGGTTCGCCGGGTTTCGCTAACCGTAATATTTTTGATGGTTTCCAAGTGCGAAACTCTGACCAAGGCTGACTGAGAAACAAAGCTCGTTCTGCCCTTCTACGACGAGACAAACCTAGTAACGGCTGACCTCCTGCTTTATCCCATCTGGGAAATTCATTAGCAGCTTCGCCAATTTTCCCTTGATTTAACAGTTTTAGTAGGGTTGAGCTAAATAAAGAACCAGCCCCTAAGTTAAAACAAAAAGAGGTTAATGCCGAAAATTGATCTTCATTAATGGTCACTTCCACAGCATCTTGTACTGCTGTTTCATATCTTTCCAAGTCTTGGCGTAACAACTCTTCTGCTTGGGCTAGGGTAATCTTCATGCCCCCTTTAACCCCTTGGATATGTCCGTAGCCGATAGTCCAGATGCCAACAGGATCTTGATAGGCTTCGAGGTACAAACCCTCAAAAGCCTTAATGAGATTTAGTCCCTCTTGGTTGATTGTTCGGTGCTGTCCACGAGGAGTAGCAACTATAGGTGGAGTTTTTTCAGCAGGGGCTAGTCTGAACTGCTCCGCTTTGATAAATTGCAAAGCATTCGTTAATAGTCGAACCTTGCCTTTAGTTTCTATAACTTTAATGGGATAGTCATTTTCTAGTTCATAGATACGACCATCGGGGAAAAATTCCAGTATTCTTGCCATGGCTGCTACTTTTTCTATTTAGTATGGTGAGTTTTTTTTAATATGCTGGGCTTTTGTTCTGCTCAAATACTCCCGATATCTCGGAGACAAACCGTATCTAATAGTTCCAGGTTTATCACTTTTACTGGTTATTTCAAGAAAGCCTAAGAGACGAAGAGTTTCCAGTCGGTAGAATGTCCCTGGATCTCCTTTGGGTTTGTTCAGGAAATTCGTTACATCCTTCTCAGATATAGATATATCTGACTGTTGAGCAGTTCTTCGCTCGATAAACTCTAGAACATATTTCTGACCTGGATAGAGTTTAAGTTGAGCGCGTTTGGCTCGAAATTCCCGTTCTAATTCACTTTCTTCTTCTGCTCTGATGCCCTCTTCTAATGTTCCTTCTCCTGGTGGAAGATTAGGACAAGCTTGTTCATAGGGGATATCTTCTCCTATGAACCACTGCCATTCATTCTGGGTTAGATTACGCTTTACCTTCTCACAGACCATATCAGCAAGAACCTTAGTGTCCACAATCCATTCACAAATGGTGTTATCGAAACTCCCTGACACCAGTTTCAATTTTTGGTTATTGTCAATACGAAAAGCTACCGAAGTAACACTTTGCTGATGACCCCTTAAAACAATAGGATCTTGATCGAGATCATTCAAATCCCATAGCCTGATAGTTTTGTCATAACTACCAGAGGCAAGTTTTTGACCATCTGGACTAAATGCAACTGAGCCGACCCAAAAATTATGATCTTTGATAACTTTAGGTTCTGCTTCAGTTTGATTGAGATCCCACAATCTAATTCTCCAATCATCACTTCCTGAGGCTAACATTTGGCTATTTGGACTAAATGCTACTGACCAAATCCGAGCAGTATGACCTTTGAGAGAAATAAACCTAGCTTTACAAGCATTGACTAGATTAACAATAGGACAAGAAATGAAATTTTCTGGTAAATTAGAAGTTAATTGTTTGTAAATCCAATCCCAAGTTAAATCCTCAGCTTTCCGTAAATCCAAAACCTTGATTGTTGCATCATCACTTCCAGAAGCCAGCATCTTTCCATCTCGACTGAAGGTAACGGATGTAACGCTTTTTTCGTGTTGCCACAGAATTTTGCCACTAAGTTCAGGATGCTGTACATCCCATAACCTTACAGTGCCATCTTTGCCATCTTTTTTCCAACTACCAGAAGCTAGCCAACGACCATCTGGACTAAAAGCAACAGAACTTACTCCATCTCTATGACCTGTAAATTCTTTAGGGTCTTCCTTGAGGTTATGTAAATTCCAGAGCTTGATTTTACGATCTGCACTGGCTGATGCCAACATTTGGCCATTATGGTCAAAGGCAACTGCAAAGACCTTACCTTCATGTTTCCCAATAACTTTAGAATCGGCGTTGGGCTGGCTAAGATCTCGCAGTCGCACTGTCTTATCCCAACTACCTGAAGCTAGCCATCGACCATCTGGACTGACAGCTACTGACATGATGTTTTCATCATGCTCTCCCAGGATTTGAGCAACTGCCTCAGATGGTTGTAAATGCCATAGTCTAATGGTTTTGTCCCAACTACCGGAAGCCAATATTTGGTTATCTGGACTAAATGCCACTGTACTAATACCAAAATCATGGCCTAAGTTAAGTACTGTGGGTTCTTTATCCAAAGGATAGAGTTTCCATAAATATACATTCTGATCTTCACTTCCTAAAGCTAAAATCTGACCATCTGGGCTAAAGGCAACTGAGCGAGTACGCTGCCTATAACCTTCTAGTATCTTTGGTTTTTCGTCTAGATGTTCAAGATCGCTAACATTCCAGAGTTTAACTGTCTTGTCACTACTCCCTGAAGCTAACATTTGACCATCTGGGCTAAAAGCAAGTGAACGTACAACATCACTATGATCTTCAAGGATTTTTAAACAAGAATTATTACGAATGTCCCAGAGCCTGACTTTGTTTTTTTTACTCCCTGAAGCCAGCAGAAAGCCATTTTTTTCATCTGGGCTAAAAGCAACAGCTCTAACAGCATTTTGGTGACCTTTAAGAGTTGCTAGAGGAGAATCTTCTGATTGATTTTCCGGATTCCAGAGCTTGATTATGTGGTCATCACTACCAGAAGCCAGAATTGTTCCATTCCAGTTAAAAGCGACTGAGGTAACCTTTTTATGGTGGTGTCCTAGAATTCGTTCAGAAATATCTGATTTGTCTAAATCCCATAACCGTACTGTACTATCTGAACCGCCTGAAGCCAATATTTTTCCATCTGGGCTGAAAGCTAAGGCATTAATTCCACCTTCTTGGTGTTTAAGAGTTCGAGGCTGACGAGTATCTGGCGATCGACGAAGATCCCAAAGCTGAATAATACCGTTATAGTCTGCTGAAGCTAACATTTGGGAATTTTGGGGGTTAAAGGCAACTGCTGAAATACCATACAGTCCTTCTTTATGACCTCGTAAAATATTACTAAAATATTTGACGGACATTGCTTCTCGCAAAGCATCATCAATCTGATAAAGTCGTTTAACTTTGTCTGGTTCTCGTTTGAAAAAACGATAAGCTTGAAGAGCCAAAAGAGCAGCTCGCTCATCTTGACCAAATTTTAACTGACGTAGGCATTGGGCGGGCAGTCCTTGTTTGATAGCAAGGTTACGCCGATTTTTTTCTTCGTCAAGCTTTTGCTCCTGTAAGTATTGCTTACGCCAGTCTAGAATTGGTTGAGCTAGAACGTCATGAAAAATTTCATAGCGTTCCACATCTGCCTCAGATGATTTGCTAATTGCTCTAAGGAGACGATATCTTTCACTTGTAAGTTCATATAACAACTTTCTGAGTTTGTTTTCAGACCACCTTGTAGGTTCTATTAAATCCTTTAAAGGATAAGCAATCTTACTCCCAGAAGGTGTAACAAGATATTGAAAGACCTTTGCTACGACTTCTACTGAGGCTTTTCCTTCCTCTTTTCGCAATAATTTCATCTTTTGATTGAGGTGATCGCTGACAATTTTTTCGGCACCTCCCATATCAACTAATGTTTTAAGGTCTAGAGAATTTTTGCCTTCATTTTCTATTTCCTTTTTCCAGAGGTATTCCATTACCAATTGTAGATAGGGGAGTTCAATTTTTTTCTCTAACTCAACTCTGGATTCCTTTGTGATTCCAAGTCCATTAGTCCCTTTCACAACTTGACTAACTTGGTCTATTACTACTTTAATCAAGCCGTCATTAACGTTGATTGATTCTCCATGGCATAGCCGTAGCCTCCTATTATACTCATCAATAGGTTTAGAGATTGCATCGTATGCTGACTTGGCATCAAGATGTTTAACCCTTAAGTAATTATCAAATAAGCTGGGGATGCTGGCTTTAAAGTAATCTAGTTTTGCCAGAGAATCCTCACGAATGGAAATAAGGAAATTAACAGGTAAATCGGGGCAATTAACAGCACGAGGAAACTCAGTAGCAAACTTTCCAGCCCCTTGTTCATTGGGGTGATAAAGGAAGTATTCTTCAAACTGATCGAGCACGATCAATAGCTCGCCACCACCATCTTTCTCATTGAGACGTTCTGCCCATATTTCTAAGATTTGATCGAGCTTTACGGACTTGCGCAGAAATATAATACCCGCCATACAATTAATTTCCCTAAGGAGTAGCCAAATAATCGGTATATTATTAGACTCCAACCCCCTTTGTGACGACGACAAAGGCTCAAAAATTTGATCGTGCAAGAGACTCTTGATGTCTTTTTCTACTTGTTTTACAAGACTTTCTAGGGGATCGTCTTGCCAAGAATTGAACACAACCAAAGCAAACTCAGGTGCACCGTATTCAGCTAGATTGTTCTTCGCATCTTGCATCAGGTGATGAGCGACGCCAGCCCGCAGTAGAGAACTCTTCCCTACGCCACTGTCACCGTAGAGTAGGGTTAACCTCGCTGCCATCAAGTTATCGGCAATAATTTCCCAATCACTCTCCCGTCCAAAGAAGAAAGGTGCATCAGCTTCAGAGTAAGGAGCTAGTCCTTTATAGGGAGTATCAGGTAAATTTGCGTTGAGTTTGTGATTATTTTCTCTACTCATGACCTTTATCTCCTTCCTTTAGCAGGAATATCTCGCACCCTCTGTTCCAGCTCGATGACATAATCTCTCAAGGGTATGTCATAAAGAGCTACGTCGTAACTATTCCACAACTTCCCAGCCAACGGCTCTGGATTGGGCTGAATTGTCCACCATTCGCTTCCCTCTGGTTTAGCAGATGTCAATTGGTGCGAATAAATGCGGTGCAAAATGATGCGCTGATTCCAATTTCCCAAGGGATATCCCAAAAATAAAATATTTTTTCCTTTTCCTCTTAACTTAGTAAGTAATTTAGGGGGTAGTAATTTATTGAGATTCCTTGTAACGAGATATTCAATATAATTTTCTTCAGTAATAACCAAAGTTTCTTCTTTTTCGATTCGATCTAAACTACCGTAAAGTTTAAGAATGACTGGTCGTTGTGCAAACGACAGTTCTTTATATTCATTCACTGGAGCTGTAATTTCTTTCGGGTTATCATTTGGTTTCTGATGCAAAAACTTGTCCTGTATTTGTGTATTAATAGCATTGGAGTAAAATACTAAATCGAACTCTTCTTCAGCATCTTCAAAAGCTTTTTCTAAAGCACGATCATAGTTGGTTGTCACAATTAACGGATAGGGTGGATAATATCCTTTCTCTTCCATGATGCGTGTCAGAGTTACCAGAAATTTGTGCAATTGATTCGGCTGACAACCCAATCGAAGTTTTTTTAGTTGTTCATCCAATTTATTTGGGTCGATTAGCTCTGCGTATTGAGACAAGTATTGAAGACGAGGACAAATTAAGACTGCATGTTCATGAATGTCATCATTCAAAAGAGGACATTCTGCTGGCACTTCAAGGAGTTTATTTCCTGTATATTGGGAATTTATTAGCTTACAAACAGGACAACTAACCAGTTTTATTTTAGAAGGAAAAGTCCTAGCAAGGTAAGCAGCGAGTTCCTTCCCTGACGGTGGATATGGACAATCAACTTCCCAAGGCTCTACTAGTTTTCCATCTGCTTGAATGCGATCGCATAAATTAATATCTGAGCCTAGAAAAAAAACAACTTTATTTCTTTTAATGGCTTTAATGAGAGAATTGTAGTGTTCTTCCAACATCTCTGATTCGTCTTTATGTATGAATTGCTTTTTCTTGAAAACAGGTTTCAAATGTTCTGGAATAATAATGGCTTCTGAAAAATCATTAATTGGTACAAACTTTCTTATCTCTTCTATTGGTGCAAGCCTTATTCTCTCTTCAGCGATTGCATCTCGATTAAGAAAACTATTAGAGTTCTTCAAATTTTCTATGGCTTTACATCCACATCTATAGGCATATTGAAAAGATCGCCCGTACCCTAAAGCACTATAAAAACCCATTGAAAACGCGATCGCATCTTTATCCGCTATAGTATTGTTAATACCAATTACATACGGGATATATTTGACAATTTCATTGGCTTGAACCTCGGAGTAACAAGCATTTAGCACCATGCATTGAAGATAATGCTGACAATATTCAAAGATATGAGATAGTTTACCAGCATCTATCTTGCGATCTCTGAATACCAATCCATCTTGCCCAGCACCATGTCCACAGAAATGAACCATATTCGGTTTATGATCGGACATTAGGTCTTGAAGATCGGTTGATTTTACTGATGGCGCAAAAGCAATCTCGAATTCTTCACGAGCTTGCGACTGTCGAATGACATTTTGCACATCTCGCATTTCATCATTTAAATCGAGATCTTCATGGGGATTAGCTTCTAGAATCAGAATTTTTGTTTTTTCCATCGGAGTGCCACCATTGTATTGGGAAAAGTTGTAGTTACAAACTTCGGCGTTAGCTCGATGAATATGACTCTAGAGAGCAAGTAGACAATATTTATTCAATAATAACCGTCCCCTAAAGCCGCGAACTTCGATCCGATCTTGAATTAAGAAAGAACTCTAAAGAATGATGCTAAACTGCAATCTTCAGCTTGCTATTACAATCTGATGTCCATAGCCCTATCGTGCAGTAACAATTCATTGTTCCTTTGTGTTCAGTGCAATCTTAAATGTGTCTTAAACTGCCGAAAGCTAAAATAAATGGGGAATTCAAGTTCTCTCTATCCAAATAATATACAACTTTGTTTCAAAACAATTAATATGAGCGTAATATGCAACAATAATTTACCATTACTTCCCCTTTTTACTAGCAACATCTAACAAGTCTTCAGTTGGGTATGCTAGACTTACTCGCCTCAAGAATTCTCTGGGAAATCTGCTGCTGGTTTAGGTTTCTTTTTCCTTAGCGCGATCGCACTTCCTTTAATGTAAGGCGATCATTCGTTGTCAAGTCGATCTTTTCAATGCCTATTACACTAGCTATTTGATTCTAGCGATCGCCTCATAAACAATCTCAAAGCATCAATCATCTTTTTTTGGTAAATTTATCTATTTAGCTTGGCGTAAATACTTTCACTTCTTTGGCAATTTTCTCCACAAGTTCATCTTCAGCAAGATCTAAGTCATAATCCATCTGTAGTCCCAGCCAAAACTGTGGCGACATATTGAAGTATCTTGCCAGTCTCAAAGCAGTATCTACTGTAATACGACGCTTGCCGAGAACAATTTCATTAATCCGCCTTGCTGGTACACGAATATCGATCGCCAGCCGATTTTGACTTATTTCCATTGGCTTAAGGAATTCTTCTAGCAGAACTTCTCCTGGATGTATCGGTGCAAGTTTATCTTTTACCATGTTTTTCTTTACTCAATGATAATCAACAATCTCAACATTGTAGACATCGCTATTTTGCCAAATAAAGCAGATACGCCGTTGTTTGTTAATACGAATACTATATTGATTCTGGCGATCGCCCAACAGTTTTTCGAGACGATTGGAAGGAGGCACGCGCAAATCTTGCAGAGATTGAGAGCGGTTGAGCATACGTAGTTTACGCAACGCAATTGGCTGAATATCTGACGGTAATTTCCGCGAACGTTGGCGATTAAAGATTTTTTCAGTTTCTTTATCTCGAAAGCTTCTAATCACAAGATTATTGTATAACGAGAAACGTTAAACGCAAAGTGGGTTTTATTTAAATAACTGCGATCGCCTTTTGGGATTAGATAAAGTGAGATCGCATCTTGTTCTCTTTTCTTCATTCCGATCGAAAGTAGAAAATACTGGCATTTCAGTCCCGATAGGGATTGGAAGGAGACATACGCTCCCGATCGACACTTACCTCGTAATAACCAGTTGTGGGAATATTTTGCAGGTCAAAGGTTTCCCCGTCTCTGACTCGCCAAATTTTATAATCTGAAAAACTCAAGGGTGTTTGTGGTTCGCACACTTCAGGTTGATGGTCGCCGAGGATAAAGTAAACTGAATTTTTTTCATCATCTGTCATAACCTGAGCGATGCCTTGTCGATCGATCGCCAGTGACGTTCCTTCATCAATGCCAATAGCTAGAACCCGATCGGTTATACCATCTCTAAGTAAACGAGCCACAAACGTCATAGCTCGACCCATGCGATCGTCTTGGTAAAAGTGAGCAACTATAAGTATCTACAATTGTTTCTTTGAGTACTGACCATGGGAATAAATTGTCTAGCAATTAAATAGCAATAAATAGTAGTAAAGTGGAGTAAAACGTAGTTAGTCAGACAAGCTGTGTATTTAACTCCAAATCAAGTTTATAAAAAATATGGCTATCACCCTAAATCATTAGCAAGATGGGCTGAAGAAGGAAAAATTAAATGTACTCGCTCCCCTGGCGGTCATCGTCGTTACTTGGTTTCTAGTATTGAAAAGCTAGGAGAATCAGATCGTCACGGCGAAACGATACTTTATGCTAGGGTTTCTACCAACACCCAAAAATAGTAATTGGGGACGGACGACACAAGCTCCGACGGACATCTCACGGTGGCGAGGTCGCCTCGCCACCCGTGTCCTCCCCTTCGAGGGCGGAGTCGCGTCCTCACAATCCGAATCTGAAGTCGATCTTTTCTAGTTTTCCTTCTCCATTAAGACGTGCTGCCATTCGTAAAGCTATTGGAGCTTATTGCTCATGGCGAACGAATTATGAGAAATGGAAGCAACGAGGACAAAGGTTTGCTTGTCATCGACCTCCGATGAAACCGAGAAAATTTAACTTTTCTCCCAGTTTTGATATCGGAATGCGAAAAGATGATGATGGGTTTTCTATTCTGTTAAAGCTTCTAATTAAAGGACAATGGAAGTGGATAAAATTTTACTACCAATCACCGCCATGTACGAATCAATGGGTAAAAGGTTCGCCTAGGATAGACTGTAAAGGAAAAACAGCATATCTTACTTTTGCTTTAGAAAAATACGTACCAGCGACAGGAGGAACAAAAAAAGTAATGGCTGCCGACTCGGTAAGAGTTTGCAGTATAGATATAGATTTAGACCGTCATATTGCTATTGCATCAGTGCTAGAAACCGACGCTAGGGGCAATGTCTGGGAAGTTGCAAGACGCTTCATCAACCAGAAATGTCATGTAAAGCGTAGGAAGAGGGATCTCGGACTGATCGCTAATTCGATGAAAAGAACGGGAATTATTCATCAAGGTTTTTGTTCTCAAAAATGGCAAAAGTTACATAATCGAGAAATTGAGTTTACTAGAGTAGTAGCCAGAGAATTAGTAGAATTTGCTAATTTTCATCAATGTTCTGTTATGGTTTTTGAGCATTTAGGAAACCTCAAACCTTGTCGTGGTAAATATTCTCGTCGCTCGAATCAAAAAAGAGCTTACTGGCTGAAATCAAAAGTGTTTAATCAAACCAAAGATATTGCCTATCGTGATTATGGGATTTTAACCACCAGAGTTAATCCGAGAAATACATCTCGTTTCGACCCTTGGGGAAATCCATTGTGGCGAGGTAACAAGTTTCCTAACTCCTTACTTGATTACTACGGGGCGTATAAAGTGCGGAGTTCACCGAAGCACACAGCCCCGAAAGAATATCAACCAGGAGCGTCTCTTGTAGCCAACACTGCTGGCTACAAAGCTCATAGTGGATTAAACGCGAGCAGAAACATCGGATTAAAAGCAATAGGGCGACACCGAACTAACCCGCATTATCTGCGGGGAAAGCCTGAGATAGAAATAACTCAGGTGTATGATAAGACTTGAGGAGAAGCAACGCTCGTTCTTATTATACTGGGCTTGGGTAGACTGCCCATCAGGTTTGTTACTCCACTACGTTCTTGACGGTGGATACCACGTATCTCATGCTGTAAGAAACGACTACAGAACAGATCGATAAAGTGAACGTTTTATAGTGATTTACTCCGATTTATTACTATTTAATGGCTACTCAGTAAAAAGAATATCTTCATAAGGATCGACAAGAGCATCATCGGAAGTAACAGCATCTGAACAAGCATTAAAAATCCATTCTCCCTGAATCATGCCTCCTGCGCTAGTTCCTCCAATAGCCCCTCCTCTAGCTTGAACTGACTCAATAGCAAATTCGATCGCAGTTCCCTTAAAATTTCGGGTATATTTACATCGATCGCCACCAGCTAAAAATACAACTTCAGCTTGCTCAATTGCCTCAGCAATACTAGGTCGATTAGCATCTTTAAAGACGTTTGAACGGGAAGTTAGGGTAAGGTTAATGTCCGGGGGGAAAATCAGCCAATTGATTTACATCTGTAAGTACAATCTGTGGCTTACCATCTGGATTAGGCGGATACAAACTAGCTTGACCAGAAACATAGACATAGCTTCTTCCAGAATTAGCATAGCGGGTTTCGATTAACTGCAAGATAGTTTGAGCTGCTTCTGAATCTCTATTAGGTATCCAGAGATTAAACTTATGAGATTTAGACCCCGCATAGATCAGGGCACCGTTACCAGGCCATTTATTGATCCCCCTTTGCAGGTCACACAATACCGTCATTTCGTTGCCAGCTTTTGCAGCTTCCACAATATCATCGTAGTTCAAACGCACCGATAGTACACCAGCTTGATCACCAGCATAACGGTAGTCCTGTACTACACTGTCCCGCAGATGCCACCAGGGTATCAGAGTTGTGTAATCCCGCCGATTACCTCCTCCGTTTGTCTCTGGATTCCAGATTGCCAGTCCTTGAGATTGAGCCTCAAATTCTGCTTCCATGAATTGACGGTGATAGAGGCGAGAACGACCATATTTAACAAAATAAGGACTCCAACCTTCGCGCACGATTCTCAAGTTGGAATTTTCTTCTTGTCCAGCTTTGTAAACATAGCAAATTAATCGTCCATAATTACCCCGATGTTTACGCAGACATACCTGGACTGGATCGTTGGTATCGAATTCCAGATC
>JBFRWK010000047.1:0-42697 GCA_051439545.1 Xenococcaceae cyanobacterium
TTAGAGCAATATTGTAAACAAAGTGAAAAGACCAAAACTGATGTCATCAGGTCTTATCTTCGCGCCTTGAAGCGAAAGGTAAAGAAAGTTAGCAATAGTTAGTGTTTAAGGAACTGTTTTTCTGCCCCTACACGCGCTTCAGACATCGATCGTCTGTCTTGTCTAAAAAGTAAAACAATCTAATAACTAACAACTGTACGGGCGAACGGCCGTTCGCCCCTACCAACAACCAACAACCAATAACTGTACGGGCGGTTCGCGAAACGGAGGGGCTGTCATTTGAGGAAACCTCAAATGTTTATACGCCCCGTCCCCTACCAACAACTACTTGCCATTTCATGATATTTTGTGTTCCAGTTCGTTGTCCTGATTGTCATAGCACGAATGTAATTAAATATGGCAAATCTTCTAATGGAAAACAACGCTATCGTTGTTGTAATCCTAATTGTCTCCGCGTTACTTTTAGTCTTAATTTAGATTACCGAGGACGAGATGCTGAAGTTAAGCAAAAAATAGTTGAAATGAAGCTTAAGGGTACTACTATTAGGGAAATATCTAAGGTGTTGGAAATAAGTACGGCAACTGTGGTTAAAGAATTAAAAAAAAGTCGTCAACAATAATAGATCTCTTGTATAAATCAAAAATATCGGTTGTGTGAAGCTATTAGCTGTTAGCTTTTAGCTTTTAGAGGATATCTGAAAAGTTATCGTTTTTACATTCAAGTTTTCGATTTTGCCCCCCCAGCCCCCCAATTCTGGGGGGAGAACCAGGGTTATTTCATTCTCAGTAGCCAGAGCCAGAGAATAAATTCTCTGTCTAAACATTTTAAGTCCGTTTAAACGGACTTAAGATTTAAGCCAAGCTCGCGCGTTCCCTAGATGAGTAAGACTCATCGGGGTCGCTCGCCAAATTCATTTCTTGGTGAATTATTGTTAGAACGAAATAGCCCTGGGGGGAGAACGATTGAAAGTCCCTCAATTACCCCCAATGTTGGGGGTCACGGGGGCAGGGGATTTAGTCCCGCGTTGATGTAATGAATTAGACTTTTCAGACAACCACTTATTTCGTTCTATCGATCTATCGATGCTTCATTAATTTGAGGATTGCTGTAAAGAGAATGGAGGTTTTTTCTAAATTAAAAACAACAAAACTAAAACAGCACAAACCATAGATTTTACTCAATAATTTATTACTTTAACGATAAAAATCATCGACGAATATTTCTGCCAATTTGGCAACATAGCCCTATATATTTTTCCTACTATTCTTAGTAACGATACTTCTAGATCGTTGCAACAATTAATTTAAACCGAGGAGAAAAACCATGGGTGATATTAATTTTAATATTGCTAAAGACGTTAATCTCAATAAAGTAGTCAATCTTGATATAGACAAAAATGTTGACGTAAACGTAAATGTTGACGATCTCTTGGCTACTGCTGAAGCTGATGCTGAGGCTTTTGGTGAATTTGCTCTTGCCGAAGTTGATGCTTATACTTACGTTAGTGAAGGTGAACCAGGAGATAGTGAGATAATCGAATCACCTGCACAGGTGGACGCAGTGGGGACTGCCGATGTCTCTTTTCCATCAGGTCTTAGCATAGGCGATCAGATCACCGTCAATCACTTGGATGTCGATGATATCGACGGTTTTGACCACTTCGCGGAGTTGAGCTCACCACCTCCTGATACCCCTGATGTACCCTTACCAGACCCTCTATTAAGCATTGACGATAAGGTGATAGAAATAACTGGCGAGTTAGGAGGTGGACTATTTACAGGAGTGTTAACTGACGACGTTGAGATCAACTTTGGGGAACGGACACTAAGTACCCTGGAAGATCCAGGACCATACCCTCTGACTGTCACTATAGCTGCAGGAACCGAATATATAGTGGATGAGCTTGCTGGTGGAGCTTTGGAGTTGGACTTCGATGGCACTCCAGCCGATATAACAGTAGAGTTCGAAGGTTCTACAACAATTATTGAGATCGAAGAACTTGCTTACACCCAAGAAGCAGCAGGCATCGGTCAAGCTGGTGAGTGGAATTTCGATGTGGTAGCAAATATAATAGAAGAAGTAGGCGGGCCACCAACTCCAGGTGAAGCATTTGCTTATGCTGAATCTACTTCTGCGGTTGACCTACTTTAATGGCGACGGAATGGAACCGTTATAGAAGCCGAAATATAGGTTAGGAATTGCGGAGGCAAGTTATTACTCAAAAATCTCGCTGGCGATCGCTAAAATTTTCTCAACAAGTTTTCTTTTCCTACAAGCGATCGCTTTTTCCCAAAATCGATAATTGGAGTACTAAAAGCGTGTCACTAGGTTTTCTTTTCCCACAAGCGATCGCTTTTTCCCAAAATCGATAATTGTGATTACTAAAAGCGTGTCACTAAGATTGGTTTGATCGCAGGCGATCGCTTTTTTCCAGAATCGGCATCGCGATCGGTCAGCCAGGGGAGCAGACCATAAATCTTCAGAACGGTACTTTTAGGTCATTGCAAAAATTAATCTAACTAAACCAAGGAGACAAACCATGGGTGATATTAATTTTAATATTGCTAAAGACGTTAATCTCAATAAAGTAGTCAATCTTGACATAGACAAAAATGTTGACGTAAACGTAAATGTTGACGCTCTCTTGGCTACTGCTGAAGCTGACGCTGAGGCTTTTGGTGAATTTGGTCTTGCCGAAGTTGATGCTTATACTTACGTTAATGAAGGAACGCCAACCACCCAGGAATCACCTGGACAGGTGGACGCAGTGGGGAATGCCGAGGTCTCTTTATCAATTGATGATGGTAATAACACAATTGACGTAGGCGATCAGATCACCGTCAATCACGAGGATGTCGATGATATCGACGGTTTTGACCACTTCGCGGATTTGAGTTCACCACCTCCTGATACCCCTGATGTACCCTTACCAGACGATCTATTAGGCATTGACAATAAGGTGATAGACATAACAGGTGAGGTAGATGGCGTAGATAATCTATTTACAGGAGTGTTAACTGACGACGTTGTTATCGACTTTGGGGAGCGGACACTAAGTACCCTGCAGGACCCAGGACCATACCCTCTGACTGTCACTATAGCTGCAGGAACCGAATATCTAGTGGATCAGCTTTTAGATGGTAATGGCGATCCCATTCCTGGAGATTTCGAGGTGGACTTCAATGGCACTCCAGACGATATAACAGTAGAGTTCGCAGGTTCTACAACAATTATTGAGATCGAAGAACTTGCTTACACGCAGGAGGCAGCAGGCATTGGCGCAGTCGGTGAGTGGAATTTCGATGTGCTAGTAAATATAATAGAAGACCACAGCGGCGACAATGGTGGAGAAGCATTTGCTTATGCTGAATCCACTTCTGCGGTTGACCTACCTTAATGGCGACGGAATAGAACCGTTATAGAAGCCGAAATATAGGTTAGGAACTGCGGGGGCGAGTGGTTAACTTAAAATCTCGCTGGCGATCGCTAAAATTTTCTCAACAAGTCTTCTTTTCCCACAGGCGATCGCTTTTTCCCAAAATCGATAATTGGAGTACTAAAAGCGTGTCACTAAGTTTTCTTTTCCCACAAGCGATCGCTTTTTTCCAGAATCGGCATCGCGATCGCTTGTAGGTTTTTAATGCTCTATTTCCAAAGAACGCCATTTACAAATAGTAACAAACTCAAAGCTAAAAGCTAAGAGCTAAGAGCTAATAGCTGATAGCTAGCCTAACCAACAATCTTCTCTCTCTCGAACTCAGGTTAAGACAACAAAAACAAACTTGTCTAAGCAGGTTTCAAATACGCTCCAAATCGGCGTAATTGGACTGTGTAGCTGCGAATCCTATTCGCCAAGTGTTTATTTTGGTAAACTAATATTACTAAATATCAGTAAATAGAAAAGAATCGCCAAAATGGCAACATGGACGTCTTGAAACCGTGAACAATACTTAGAGGTTTTTTATATACTTTTAGTCAGGCGGACAAGATATGCTTAATAATCATGTTGACGCTCTGGGCGATGTTATTTTTTCTAACTATAGTCATGCTTTTTCTGAAAATCAGACTGATGCCGAGCCTACAACTTTAGCGGAAAGCGGTGAAACCATTGCCCATGCGGAGGCGGAAGCTTTTGCTTATAGCTTGGATTTATCGGGACTTTATACAGAAAGTAGCGGTTTTGGTGACTATGGTGCTTTTAAAGGAACTGCTACCAGTGAAACTGAAGTCATTGCTAATTTTTCAGTAGCAGCAGGTGAAACCTTTTCTTTCGATTTTTTAACAGACTTATCACTAGAAGCCAAAGAAATTGACAATCCCGATGTTGAATATTCCGAGGCTTTCTTAAACATGGGGTTCTTGATTCTAGATACTACCGATCCCAATGAAAGTAATATCTTAGATTATGCTGACATCTCAGCCTCCTTAATTTCCTCCGAGCAAATCGGCGATTTAGATGTAAATTTTAGCAACAATTTTACACTAGATGATTACGGTTATAGTATCGATATCGATGAAGACAATGGTCTTGACTTTATTGACTCCACAAACCTAGGCAGTTATCAGCGTACCTTTGAGAATGATACCAATCTAACGCTGGTCAAAGTGAATAATAGTGTTGTTGAATGGTTGGGAGACTCTTTTATCGACAATTTGGGTCCTGATTTTATCTATGGCACGATCGAGGATGACCGCTTATTTGGAACCAGACAAGACGACAAATTTTACGCTAGTTTCGGTGATGACTTTTTAATAGGAAGAGATGGTAACGATCTCTTCAAGGCTGGGGATGGTAGCGATATTGTCAATGGGGGTCGTGGTAGCGATCGAATTTTTGGCGGTGATGGAGATGATATTCTGGTAGGGGGTAATGGTAACGATCGCATTTTTGGCGGTGATGGAGATGATATCCTGATAGGAAGTAATGGTGATGACCTACTCGCTGGCGGTCAGGGTAACGATATTCTAACTGGTGGTTTGGGTTCAGATCGATTTGTTTATGAAACTTCTCAAGCTTTTCAAGCTAACCAATTAGGGATAGATCACATTAGCGATTTCGCAGTAAATAGCGATAGCATTGTTTTAAGCAACACAACTTTTACTGCTCTTACTATAACTACGGATGGTTTAATAAATCCCGATGAATTTGAAATCGTAGCTAGTGATGAGCTTGCTTCTATCAGCGAGGCTTTTATTACCTACAGTACTAATACGGGTAACTTATTTTATAACCAGAATGGTGCGGATGATGGATTAGGACAAGGATCTCAGTTCGCTACTCTGCAAAACATTCCCACATTGAGTGCTACAAACTTTTCGATTATTGAATAGTAGAGTCTAAAGTTACTACTTACTACTTACTACTTACTACTTACTACTCGCTACTCGCTACGCAGCACACTCGCCCTTCGGGAGCGGAGCATTCCCTTGCGTCTTGCGCCGACGCGGGTTCTCCGCTCTACTTACTACTCAAAGTTGAGAGATTTAGTCGCAAACCGCTGTTTGATAAGATGTGAGTAAGATTAAACTTGAGAATATCTTTCTCATAGATTTTGGCTACCATATATATTAATGTTTCGTTATAAAAGCAATGATAGCCAGGTAGTCGCTCGAAATGCTTAAATTCTTCAGGCTTTAAGTGCATGACCTTCTTTGTAAAGCTAGAATTATAAGAAGTCGAATTACTACTTTCAGCAAGAGAGCGTAATTTGCCAGTATCGATTCCTAATGATTGAAGTACTGAAGGTAGTTGTTGCGACATTTCTGAGAGAGGGATAACGCGATCGAACTCGATATCTTCAATTCCAGAAGATTGAAGTTCTAGGTGATGTTGAAATAGTTCGGGTTTCATGGTGAACATGATATGAACTAATTCATTAAATGAATAATTCTTAGAATCAAAAATTCCATAAATATCGATGATAGATTCTTGGTCTGCTGAGAGGGTTTTATTAGTATAAAAACTAACTAATCGTGACCATGGATCTCGAACTACAATTATCTTCTTGTAGTGACTGTAATTTTCGAGATTTTCTTTGGGGACAAAATATTTATGTGTATTCAGATATCCAATAAATTTATGAATATTATCCCCTGAATAAAAATCTCCCTCTGTAATCTCGTAGAAGATTTTTTTAATAGTCGAACAACCACATTTTGCATTCCAGAAGAAAATAAATTTGTAGGGGTGGTTAATTAAAGGATAGTATCCTGTTGGCGAACAATTAGAGGGATTTAAATCATTCATGGTAAACGTAGTTTGGAAACTTCGTGTCTTTAGACCGAGGAGGAAAAACAGTGAGCCTACTAAAGGTAGGCAGCGAAATATCTAGTCACGGATGAGTTATAATAGCCTTATGACTCAGACAATAACTGTATCTTGTAAGCTCGAAGTTGCCCCAGATATCACTCCAGAAATAGATGAAACACTCTCTGTGTTTGCTGATGCTTGCAATCGCATACTGAAAGTAGCTAAGGATAAAGGAGTTAGCAATGTAACCAAATTGCATCACTTGACTTACAATAATGTCAGGTTGATGACTGGACTTAAAGCCAACCATGTCTGTCAGGCTATTCGACGAGTTTGTGGTAATTTGAAAGCTAGTTACAAGGTTAAGCAGTTTAAGCCTACTAGTGTTTCTCTTGATGCCCGTACTTTTAGATACGAAGAAGAAAATCAAGTTGTCGGAATCACTTTGATTACTGGCAGAAGAAAATTTAATCTTTTGATTGGCAACTATCAAAGAGGCTTGCTCAAAGGGCATAAACCCACTTCTGCTACTTTGGTTAAACGCAGGAATGGTGACTACTACATTCAAATCTGTGTCGATGTCCAGACACAGCCGTGCCGTAAAACTCCAAGAACCATAGGTGTTGACTTGGGTAGAAAAAGTATAGCTGCAACCTCTACTGAAAAAACTTGGAGTGGGAAAAAGCTTGAAGTAGTCAGAGATAGATATAGTCGAGTCAGAACCAACGTTCAAAGCAAACGCACTAAGTCGGCAAAACGCTTGCTTAGAAGGCTCTCTGGTAGAGAACGTCGGTACAGAGCGTGGGTTAACCACAATATTTCTAAACAGCTTGTAACTGAGGCAAAACAGCTTAATGCAGCACTTGTTTTTGAGGATTTGACTAACATCAGAGAGTCTTTGAACAAAAAACCACGCAGCAAAAAAGAGCGACGTAAAACTAATAATTGGGCTTTCTACCAATTGTTGGTCTATGTCCAATACAAAGCTGCTATTGCTGGCATTTCCGTCTTGTTTGTTCCACCAGCTTACACTAGCAAGACCTGTGCTAGATGTCACCATATTCACCCCGAAGAACCGAAAAAATCCTATCGGCGGGGAGAAAAATATAAATGTGGCAACTGCGGATGGGAACATAATGCTGATATTTCGGCTGGAATCGTAATTTCTCAATTGGGGGCTGCCGTAATCAACCCCGAAAGCTCGGTAATGTCTTGTCAGTTGGAAGGACAGTTAAGTCTTTTTCCGTGCTAGTCTGCACTAGGGCTAAAGCTCCGCTGCTTCAGCGCGGAGTGTGTTACAGGATTAATCAAGACAAAGTACAAAAAGTTAATAAATCCCGTCCGTGAAAAGAAAAAAGTAAGTAGCTCCAGGCTAATTAAACATAGAATAGTGCAAGGTTTAGGGACGAGCGGGATATAGGGGTTTAGGGTAATTAGTTTGACGTTTAATTAGCGGGACTTACTTAGTTTTGTCTTCAGAAATATTTTAAGTTTTTAACCCATCATCTTCTATACCTTTTACCAACTACTAACTACTCACTACTAACTACTCACTACTAACTACTCACTACTCACCTTTTTGCGACAGAACTATGGACTACATTTAAAAACAAATTCTCCAGGCTTTTTATTGGTTCTAAATCCTCATATAACTTGTGTTTATTCTCCGCCACTTGCCTGGATATGTGTTGACGATATTGAAGATCTCGACCGAGACGAACTGCAATCTTTACATACTCATCTTTACTCGAAGCAATCATTTCTTCAATACCCATCATTTTGAGCATAGCTAGACTATGTCGCCCCCGCATCAACTCTCCTGGCCAGGTAACAATAGGAATATCATAGTTAATCGCTTCCAAACTAGAGTTACAACCCGACCAAGCAATACTATCTAAAAAGACATCGGCAATAGCTGCTGTTCCCGCAAAAGTACTTCTATCTAGACGAGGCAAAAAGATACAGTAGTCTAGATCGTTTAGTTCGAGTTCTTCAAAGGCTCGACTCAAACGCTGGCGAAATACTCCAGTAACCAGTTCGCTTTGATGATGATTAATAAATATAAACTTACACTTAGGCAGTTCTTTGGCAATTCTGGGAAAGACATCATCATGTTGGGGTAAATACTTAAATAAAGATTGGCAGCACCAGAACATAATCTCATCATTTTGGATGTCTATTTCTGTTTTGCTTATTGCTTTTGGTTGAACTTCAACAGGGGAGTAGTGGATAGATAAATTAGGCAATCTTACCAATTTTTCGGTGTAATGTTCTCCCGCATTTTCTGGTTCCATTAACTCGCTACTTAAGTAATAGTCAATAGTTGGCAGTCCGCTTGTATTGGGATGTCCCCAAGAAGTCATTTGAATGGGAGCAAGCCTTAAACAGGCTAACTTAACAGTCATCGGATCCATCCCCAATTCTGGAAAGATCAGTATATGCAGCTTGTCTTGGGCGATCGCCTCACACCATTGTTCTACTGACAAAGGACCTTGAATAAACTTGACAAAAGCTTGAGTTGCCTTGGCTGTACACTCATCCTGCGTTGAATCGGTATGATAGGCAAATAATTCAAATTTGTTTCTGTCTAAATTTTCCACCCAACCCTTGATGGGAATCTTCCAATTGGAATGATATCTAAAAAATCCAGAAACAAAACCGACGCGAATTTTTTCCTTGGCTTCTAAATTGGGAATAGGAATTGGTTGACTCCACTGGGGATAGCGACTGGACATTAACTGGCAGATCATTTCCCCATAAGTTTGCTGCAAATCTCGATCGTTTAAGCCTTGATAAGCTAGATAAAAAGGCTGTGATGAGCCAACAGCTTCAGCAGCTTTCTCTCGCTCTTGGCGATCTGCCATTTGTAAGCTTTGAGCTAACTTTTGTAGATTTTGCCGATAGCGATCGCGCCTTAACTCGATCTCGTCAACACTTGAATAGATGATGGGAAGTTGACTCATACAAATGTTAAATTTGGCATAAACCAAGTCAGGTTCGAGGCGAAGGGCTTGTTGGTAGCATTCGATCGCTGCTTCTAACTGTCCCTGTTGCTTGAGGGCATTGCCCAAATTATAATGAGCCTGCGCTCTTTCGGGTTCGAGGCGAAGGGCTTGCTGGTAGCATTCGATCGCTGCTTTTGATTGTCCTTGTTCCTGGAGTGCATTGCCCAAATTATTATAAACAGCTACATCAGGTTTGAGGCGAATGACTTGTTTATAGCAGTCTATTGCTTCATCTAACTTGCCCTGTTCTTGGAATGCATTACCCAAATTATAATGAGCCTGAGTATAGTTAGGGTCGAGGCGAAGGGCTTGTTGGTAGGAATTTATTGCCTCATCTAGTTTACCCTGTCCCTTGAATGCATTACCCAAATTATAATGAGGCTGAGTCCAGTCAGGTTTGAGGTGAAGGGCTTGCTGGTAAGAATTTATTGCCTCATCTAACCTACCCTGTCGCTGGAATGCATTACCCAAGTTGTTATACACCCCAGGGCTAGGTTTGAGGTGAAGAGCTTGCTGGTAGGACTCTATTGCCTCATCTAAATTACCCTGTCGCTGGAATGCATTACCCAAATTTTGATAAGCTTCAGCCAAGTCGGGTTTGAGGTGAAGGGCTTGCTGGTAGGACTCTATTGCCTCATCTAACCTACCCTGTCGCTGGAATGCATTACCCAAGTTGTTATACACCCCAGGCTTAGGTTTGAGGCGAAGGGCTTGCTGGTAAGAATTTATTGCTTCATCTAAATTATCCTGTCGCTGGAGTACATTACCCAAATTTTGATAAGCTTCAGCCAAGTCGGGTTTGAGGTGAAGGGCTTGTTGATAGGAATTTATCGCCTCATCTAACTTACCCTGTCGCCGAAGGACATTACCCAAATTATTATAAACCCCAGGGTCGGGTTTGAGGCGAAGAGCTTGCTGGTAGAAATCTACTGCTTCATCTAACTTACCCTGTTGCTGTAAGACATTGCCCAAATTAACAATTGTCATAACATTATATTGGTTTTCCGAGGAAACTGCTCCTACTTCACAATTGGACTGAATTTGTAAGATCTGTCTGTATATAGATTCGGCTTCATCCAATTTACCTAGCTGATGTTTCTGAACTGCTGTATCGATCGCAGATTTAACATTTAATTCTAAAAATTCGTCAGTTTTCATGGGTCGTTATTAAGTAATGTCTGGGTTAGAGGTAAAAGAAAAAGTTTGTTGAGGGATAAGACTTTTGGGCAGGCAAAACTTAGGTGGTAAATTCTCATAATCCCCATAATAAAATAGGGGAATCAGAGTAATGTTGCCATTTTGCCGATTAGCTCAAGCTCTTTAAATAAAGGAGCGAAGCTCCAGCTATAAGCTATAAGCTATAAGCTTTTTGATAATAATAGACTTTCAGCAATTCTCACTTGGAAAATAAGACAATTTAACCTCGTACTAACAACTAACAACGGGCGCAAGCCTTGCGGAGGGGCTGTCTCCTGGGGAAACCCCAGGAGCTTGTACGCCCCGTCCCCTACTAACTACTAACTACTAACTACTACCTAAACAATCAATTTTGCCTGACTACTTATTATGTACTACCGAGTTAAACTCCCCTGCGAGCCACTCTTGAAAAAGTCGATTAATAATATCCTGACGCTTTTCGGGGGTCAATTCGGCTGGAATAAATTCTTCAACCATCAATAGATGATACTTTTGTTCTTCCTCTGAGGCGATCGGTCCGATAACATTACCTACACTAGCATTACCGATCGCTTCTGCCAGATGGGGCGGTAAACTCCAGCGACCAATTTTACCTTCATAACCACAACGATATCTGCGACCTTCATCTATATCGTAAAGATGAGCAGCTTCATAAAAACTAATTTCTTCTTCTTCAATTTGATAGTAGATTTCCTGAGCTAGTTGCTGATAAGGGACGACAATTTGATAGAGGACGAATCGATCGAAATCCAAGCGATTTTGGGCAAAGTATGACTCTACTTCTGTGTCAAATAAGTTAGATGCTAATTTTTTAGCCAGCAGACGGGTTCTAATTCCTGCTTCCCACTCTTCTGTAGTTACCATCTGCTCTTCTAACCAAGCCAAAGTATCCGCAGCCTTTTCTAGACGTTTTCCGTAACGAATGCTGTTTGCTTCAGTTTCAATTTCCTCTGGAGAGATCTCTATATTACGTTCTGTTGCAGCTTGTTCGATGATTTTTTGATACAAAATCTTTTGACAGATTTCCTTTAAGAGCATTTCTCGCTTGAGAAAATCGACAATTTCTGCTGGTTCTATTGATATTCCTAGAAAATTAACCATTATTAATCCTGGCTCTAACCAATTTTTCCCCTAGCTATACCGATAAAGTTTAGGAAAATTTCGGTATGGCTTGCCAACATTTATCGCGTTCTGTGAAATATAGCAATACGTATTATTATTAGGACATAAATTAGCTAAGGACTACGAAGCACACTAGCTACTTTTCACCAGGATGTCCTAACTTTTGCAGATACTAAGATACTACTATATTAGGCGAGCAAGCGTAATATAATATAATGATTAATAATTAATAGTAAATTTGCTGAAAGCTTTTTGATTGCCTAAGCTTTCAGCAATACCATATTCTCTTGCCGCTTTTAGTTTTTACTTTTAGCGGTATTTTTACGAAACAAGAAGTGTGAATGTTAAGGGTAGCAACTAACTCGTTGTTTTTATGACACATAAATTATGTTCATAACAACGCAATTTATCGGTCTTGAGGAAAGTAAAAATACCTAAAGCCTCAGATTAACCAGTTGGACCGAGGTCAACAGCAGAAGTAGATTCAGCATAGGCGAATGCTTCGTCATTTTCGTCATTAACGTAAGTATAGGCATCAACTTCAGCAAGAGCAAACTGACCGAAAGCTTCAGCATCAGCTTCAGCAGTAGCCAACAGAGAGTCAATATTTACGTTTACATCAACATTTTTATTGATGTTGAGATTAACTACTTTATTGAGATTAACGTCTTTGGCAATGTTAAATTCAATATCACCACCACCAGCAAGAGTTTTTCCAGTTTCGGTACTTACAACTTCCAAATAGTTTAAATCAGAAATTTTCATTTGATCTCTCCTAGTAAAATCAATTCTGTTTGCAACAACTTTTATCTGTTGTTACTAATAAGTGTAGGGATAAAGTTCTTAGTAATGTTGCCATTTTGGCAGATTGTTTTTAATGAGATGAGACTTATCCTAGAAACAAGTTAAGAGCGATTGCGTGGGAAAAGAAACTCTGCCCCTGTTCTTCTATAGCAGTCAGCGGTAAAAAAGTAAAAAAAAAGCAGCTTTGCTTAACTTTCCTCGAAAACAGTTAGTGTAAGTGGTCGATCGAGTTTAATTTCAATGTCAATGCCATCAACTCGTTCGCTCATTAAATCGTCGATATAACCATACTGAGCTACTGCTGCTTCATCTTGACTACTAAATGGCCCAAAATAGTAAATGCAAAAGGGTCGATTTGTAGTAATTTTGATCCACCAAAATAATTCAGACGTAACGCGATCGACCCATGGAGAATTAATTGTTTCGTTTTGGTATCGCTCGAAATAATTCATGCTTTTATTGCTCCACGCTTTCGTAGATATCACGGGAAATTAATTAGTAAATATTTTTAGGGGATAGTAGTTAATGATGTAGCTATAAAAGATTTGGAAAATCAATGTAGTTATTTTATTCCAAGTAATCTACTAACTACTACTTAATTATTAAGCCATAGTTTGTGGGCAATAACCCAGTCGATCGACAATACTATCTCGGAAAATTTCAATTTCTTCCTTTTCTGGTTTTCCATGGGCTACTATCACTATTTTGTGGCGATTCATGATTTTCGTAGGGGACTCTCCAGCTTCTAGTTCTTTTAAAGCTGTTATTATTTGTGCTGATGGTTCATAACGGACACCCATTTCGCTTAAAAAAGCCTGAAGGTCTTTAGATAAATCGACGGAAATCGTAGCTTTTAAGTCGATTTTGACTATCCAACAATCGATTAGGTTTATTACTGCTACAGAATTTAATTTCGATTGAAATTTATGGCGTAGATGCTCGATAACTCTGAGAGTAAGGCTAGCAGTAGCAAAAGAATATAAATATTCAGTGTGAGCTTTCATTATTTTCAAAAAAAATACTCCTAATTAATCCAATGGTCAAGTTAATAGTATTGTGAAAAATCTCTAAGTTGGCTTACAAAAAAAGTAGTTGACTATCTAGCCGCTCTGGACTTCCCAATACTTTTTAAAACCTCAGGTAGGTTTAATAAATAATTTAAAAAAGGAATTTGAGAAACTTGTGAAGAAAAACAAAAAGTTCGAGCTTAAATTATCTAGTTGAAAACTCACTCGGATCGAGATTTATAATATAAGATCGATTACAATTGTCGAGTTATTTAATTCTTACTACACTCAACCTAGTTGAGAGCCTATGGTTGAAAACCATAGGATGAAAACATTGCAACTATAAATTTATTGCCAGAGCGAGGGATTTTTTAGCTGTGATTAACAGATGTTACAACACGAGGGTTACAAAAAAATATGACTAATATTTAATTATGTCTATCTACTTATCTAATTTAGAACAATTAATTGAATACGACCCGATCGCGATCGCGCCAGACACTTTACTAATAGAGGCGATCGCTCTTATGAGTAATGGCTCTGATTGTGTATTAATTGTAATAAATAAGAAACCAATCGGGATTTTGACTAAAGGAGATGTAGTTAGATTAGTAGCCAAAAAAGTTAATCTGGCAAGTACGACTGTTGAGACTGTAATGACTCAGCCAGTATTAAGTATTACGCGAGCGCGCTTGTATAATATCGAGGTGGTTTGGTCTTTTCTCCAGCAAAACAAGGTAAGTTACATCCCAATAGTGGGAGATAAGCAAGAATTAATTGGGGTTATTAATTCTAGTAGTTTAATCCAATTTCTAAGATCCCCAAAGCTCGAATTCGCTTTAAATAATAGTATATACTCCCAAAAAAAACTTCAAAGCTTTCATCAGACAAACACCGTAGATTTGGCACGCTTTTTTCAGATTACTCCTAGTATGCTATGTATTGCGGGATTTGATGGCTATTTCAAGCTAATTAATCCTGCTTTTAGCGAAATTCTGGGTTTTACTCAAACCGAACTATTAGCAGAACCTTTTATTAGCTTCGTTCATCCAGAAGATCGTGCTGCTACCATATTTGAAGTAGAAAACTTAATCGCGGGCAAAACTACTATTTCCTTTGAAAATCGGTATAGTACCAAGAATGGTGATTATCGTTGGCTATTATGGACGGCAAAATCCTATTTAGAAGAAAAGATAATTTGTGCTGCTGCACGAGATATTACAGAGCGGAAGAAAACCGAGCAAGCATTAAAAGAAAGTGAGTTTAGATGGCAGTTAGCACTGAGAGGAGCTAATGATGGTCTTTGGGATTGGAATGTTAAAACTAATGAAGTATTCTTTTCTCGACGTTGGAAAGAAATGCTAGGGTTTGCAGACAATGAAATCGATCATACCTTAGAAGAATGGACGAAAAGAGTTCATCCAGAGGATATCAATTGGGTAACTCAACTCATCCAAAACCATTTTGCGCGGAAAACTCCCTTTTATATTTCCGAACATCGAGTACAGTGTAAAGACGGTAGCTATAAATGGATTTTAGATCGAGGACAAGCATTGTGGGATGAAAAGGGCAATGTAGTGAGGATGACTGGTTCTCATACTGATATTAGCGCTCGCAAAAGAGCAGAAATTCAACTGAAACAAGAAAGAGATTTTTCTAATGCCATTATTAATACCGTTGGTGCTTTAATCGCAGTATTAGATCGACAAGGAACAATAATGAATTTTAATCGTACCTGCGAACAAATTACTGGCTACAGCTTTCAAGAAGTTAGAGGAAAGCAAATATGGGAATTTTTAATTGCTCCCGAAGAAAAAGAAGCAGTCCGAGCCGTATTTAGAAGATTGATTGCAGGACAAATTCCCAATAACTATAATAACTATTGGGTAACTAAAGATGGCTCTCGTCGCTTAATTTCTTGGTCGAATACTGCCTTATTTAATAACCGAGGAAATGTAGAATTTATTATTACCACAGGTATAGATATTACCGAACAGCAAAAGGTTTGGCATAAACTAGAACATCAGTATAGACAAACTAAGTTACTGGCAGAAATAACTCATAAAATTCGGATGTCGATCGATCTTCAGGAAATTCTGCAAACTACCGTTACCGAAATACAACATTTATTAGCTTGCGATCGCGTCTTAATCGTTAAAATACAAGCCCATAATACCGCCTTATTTATTAAAGAGTCAGTTACCCTGGGTATTACCCCGATGTTGGGTTACGAGATTGCAGACCCCCTTTTAGTCGGTGACTATTTAGAGAAATATCGACAGGGAAAAATTCTTGCCATCAATAATCTAGCGGTTGCACCTATTGACTCTGAAATCAAACAATTATTAGAGCAATTTCAAGTCCAAGCCAAACTGGTAGTTCCTATTCTCGGTCAGAGCAAGTTAAGAGGTCTTTTAGTGATCCATCAATGTCAAAATCCACGCCAATGGCAAGATGAAGAAATCCGACTGTTAAATCAGTTAGCCAACCAACTTGGGGTAGCTTTGTCTCAAGCTCATCTACTCAAAGATCTCGAAGAGTTAGTATCAGAACGTACCACCGAACTTACTAACCTCAATCAAGTATTACAAGCAGAAATTGCCGAACATCGAAAAACTGAGGCAGCTTTAAGAGAAAATCAACAAAAGCTAACGGGTATTTTAGATAATGCCGATGAAGCTATTATCTCTATTGACGAGCAACAAAATATTCAACTATTTAACAAAGGAGCAGAGAAGATTTTTGGCTATCAAGCTAGAGAAGTTAGGGGGCAGCCATTAGATATCTTATTACCCAACGCTTTTCGTCAAGCCCATCGTCAGCATATCGATCGATTTGGTCAATCTCCAGAAACTGCGCGCATTATGGCACAACGCCGTGGCAATGTCTACGGTCTTCGTAAACAGGGTCAAGAATTTCCCGCAGAAGCTTCTATTGCCAAATTATGGACTAAAGACGGACTAGTTTTTACTGTCATGCTTAAAGATATTACCGAACAGCAGCAAGCTAAAGAAAAACTGCAAGCTTCTAAGGCTCTGCTGAGCAAAGCCGAAAAAATTGCCAAGATGGGTAGCTGGGAATATAGCTCGATCGATAAACAATTGAGTTGGTCAGAAGAATTGTTTGAGATTTTAGAATTTTCTCCTCCTGCCATCCCTCCCTACTCGAAAATTTTAGAACGGATCCATCCAGAAGATCTTTTGCTCGTTACCAATACTTTTCGTCAAGGACGTAAAAATGGTCAACTCTGGCAATTTCATTTTCGTTGGGTATCGCGGTATGGCACGATTAAATATTTAGAAAGTAGAGGTGAGCCAACAGTAGATAGTCAGGGAAAAGTCCTCAAAGTTGGGGGAACGATTATGGATATTAGCGATCGCATTAAGGCAGAAAAAGCTTTTCAGCGTAGCGAAAAACAACTAAGATTGATTACCGATGCACTACCAGTCTTAATTGCATATATAGATAACCAACAGCGTTACCGTTACAATAACCAAACTTACGAAACTTGGTTTGGGAAACCCCGTTCCGAGCTAAAAGGACTGTCAATCGCTGCATTATTCGGCAAGGATAACTATCAAAAAATTTTGCCCTACATCAAAACAGCTTTAGAAGGCAAAACCGTTACCTTTGAAATTGAGTTCGCTCGCCAACAGGGTAATGCTCATTGGGTAAACGCCACCTATGTTCCCGATATTGACTCAGAAGGTGCGATCAAAGGCTTTTTCTCGATGATGAACGATATTACCGAACGCAAAGAAGTCGAACAGATGAAGAGTGAATTCATTTCTATTGCCAGCCACGAAATGCGAACTCCTCTTACTTCTATTCATGGAGTCATTAAACTACTATGTGCCGAGCGTTTGGGGGAACTATCACCATCGGGACGGGAAATGGCAAATTTAGCTTTAAGAAATAGCGATCGCCTAGTCAATCTGGTTAACGATATTCTCGATCTCGAACGCATGGAGTCGGGAAGAGACGAAATTAACAAACAATTATGTAACAGTGGCGAGTTAATTGAACAAGCCCTAGATGCCGTAAGTTCTATGGCTCAAGCCCATCGAATTACCTTTGAAACTAATTCTTCATCCATTGAATTCCAGGGCGATCGCGATCTTCTCGTGCAGACTTTAATCAATCTATTAAGCAATGCCATTAAATTTTCTCCCGAAGGTAGCCAAGTCTGGATAACTGCTGAGCAAAAGGATGAGGAAGTTCTTTTTACCGTCCGCGATCGCGGTAGAGGCATTCCCTCAGATAAACTGGAAATGATCTTTGAACGCTTTCAGCAGGTAGATGCTTCCGATTCTCGTAAAAAAGGCGGTACTGGTTTGGGTTTGGCTATCTGTCGCCATATTGTCGAGCAACACGGGGGGAATATTTGGGTAGAGAGTGTTTATGGTGAGGGTAGCATCTTTTTCTTCACTTTACCATTCGTGACAACTTAAGGTAATGTGCTGTTTATTAATCGGTTTTGAGCTTCTGAGCTTTTAGCTTTTAGGTTGTTATTATTCCTTCATTTTTTGTTATTTATTATTTTTCATTCATGAGCTAAGTTTGCTATATTTGTTATGCAGTAAAGAAATAGTAAACTTTAAAGAGGAAGCAATAAAATTCAAAAAAAAAATGGACAGCAAACGTATTTTATTTATTGATGATGAAGAAGACATCAAAATCTTAGCTCGTTTCTGTCTTGAATTAGAAGCTAATTGGGAAATGATTAGTGCTTCTGGGGGGAAAGAAGGTATAGAACTCGCCGAAGCCGAACAACCAGATGCCATCCTTCTAGATGCAATGATGCCAGAAATTGACGGAATGCAAACTTTGGAAAAGCTGCAAAATAACCCCAAAACAAATCATATTCCCATAATTTTTGTCACCGCTAAAGCACAGGCAAGCGATCGCCACCGTTTCTACACCGCAGGAGCAAAAGGTGTTATTAATAAACCCTTCGATACTTTAACTCTCGCCAGTCAAATATCTGGATTCCTCGGCTGGTAACGATTATTATTTGCTTCGATCGAACAGTGGAAAATATTTGACTGATTACTGATTACTGATTACTTACTACTCATTACTCATTACTCATTACTCAATTCCTCCTTTACTTCCATGAGTAAAATAATTCCTTTTTTAATGGTATATTGAATTACAGGATATTGACAATAATTGTCTACAAACAATCTAGAAAATTGTTAATAAAAAAACTTATATATTTATTTAAATAGATTAAGATTAGTTATAATTTTATGAAGCGATCGCCCATCCTTACTCTTAAAAAGGTTACTAAACAATTCAAAAACAGTTCTATTCTTGCTGTAGATAATGTTAGTCTGACTCTTAAACAAGGGGATTTACTCGGGTTACTGGGGCCTTCTGGTTGTGGAAAAACGACCTTATTAAGAATGATTGCTGGATTTGAAAAAGTATCTAAAGGGCAAATAGAATTAGCAGGACAATTAGTCAATAGCGATAATTATTGGCTTCCTCCCGAAAAACGCAACACGGGGATGGTCTTTCAGGATTATGCTTTATTCCCACACTTAACCGTGGCAGATAATATTGCTTTTGGTTTAAAAAGAAAAAAAGGGATCGATAACCAAAAAATAAAACAAAGAGTAGGAGAAATATTAGCATTAGTAGGGTTAATCGGACTCGAAAAACGTTATCCTCACGAATTATCTGGAGGTCAACAACAAAGAATCGCCTTAGCTAGAGCTTTAGCACCACAACCAGCCCTAATTTTACTAGATGAGCCTCTAAGTAATTTAGATGTGCAAATACGTCACCGACTCAGAGAAGAAATTCGGCTTATCTTAAAAGCAGCGGGAACATCAGCTATTTTTGTCACTCACGATCGAGAAGAAGCTTTAGCCATATCAGACCAAATTGCGGTAATGTCTCAAGGTAAATTAGAGCAAATTGGTACACCAGAATCTATTTATACCCAACCAGAGTCTCGATTTGTTGCCGAGTTTGTCACTCAAGCTAATTTTTTACCCGCTCAAAAACAAGGGCAAGTTTGGAAAACAGAGATTGGCACATTAGAAGTAGCTACCACGAGCGAAAATTGCGCTCGTGGCGATCTAATGGTACGACCAGAAGATATTTTACTTACCCCCGATGACGACTCCCCAGTAGTAGTCAAAGAAAGACAATTTTTAGGTAGAGAATATCGTTATTGTTTAGAAACAGCTTCAGGTAAAAGATTGCACGCTCGTGCCAATGCAGGTATGGCGGTAGAAGTGGGAGCAAAAGTCAACTTATCAGTAATACCAGGAAAACCCAAAATTTTTCCAGTGGACTCTTTACCCCCAACAAAAAACCGCAAAATTGATGTTTATGCTTAAGACTCACCTCTTAGCATTCGTGACAAGTTAAAGTGGTGTGTCGTTTGTTAATCGGTTTTCAGCTATAAGCTATAAGCTTTTAATACTAAATCCTGTTTAGATACAGTACTTAAATTTAGAATAAGTGGCAAGTAGACGAGCGCGGGAAGGGGAGCTTTTTAAAAGTTTTAACCTTGTGTTCAAAGACGATTCGTTTAGTTCTAAAGCTCCCCATCTCCCCCTGCCGAGGTTTCCGAAGCTTGGGAACGCGCGAGGTAGCAATTAGCAAGGGTTTGAGTGAATTTCACGGCTTTTAGCTATAAATATATTTTGGTAATCGGATTTAGTATAAGACATTTTTAGGCTAACTTCTTTTTTTTGACCTGGATCTTCTTCAAATAATTCTAGTTAATTACTATAAAGATAGATTTAAAAAAATACTGAAACTCAACTTTCTAAATTCCAAGTTATGGAGTGCAAACTGTGTCAAAGAGAGATGGACAGCTTAACTATTCACCATCTTATCCCCCGACAATACTTAAAAAGAAAAAAAATAGCGGATAGTCCGACGGTAAGTATTTGTACTGCTTGCCACAAACAGATACACGCTTTATTTGACAATAAAAAACTTGCTAGAGAATTAAATTCGCTCGATAAACTCAAACAAGAACCCAAAATGGAAAAATTTTTGTCCTGGGTAAAAAAACAAAAACCGCAAAAACGAGTTACTGTCCGTCGGCAAAGATAATCTTAAAAATAATCTTGAAAATTTATAGAGAAAATAACCCTTTTAACTAATGTTACCTAGAGAAGAATTACTATCAAAAGTAGAAAATAAAGAAGAAACTGCTCGGATTATCGATAAAGCAGAACAAGCCTTAAAAACTTGGGAAGTTACAATAACCGATTTTTTCTCTCCCCCCGTCTTGATGGAAATAGAAAAAATTTTTCAGCCCCTAACCGAAATAGATATACTAGCTTGGGGTGGCTATCCTCAAGCAGAAAGACAAAGAATAGGTATTTCCCGTGCAGATATCCCTTTAGATCGCTCCCAAATTGAACTAGCAGTTTTAGATATTGCTGGTAATTTTTTGTTCGATCCTGCTAATCATCGAGACTTTTTAGGCGCAATCTTGGGTACGGGATTAGTCCGCGATAAAATTGGCGATATTATTGTTTTAGGAGAAAGAGGCGCGCAAGTAATTGTTGTTCCAGAGATAGCCGAATTTTTAGAAACATCTCTAACTCAAGTGCGTTCTGTTAATGTCAAAACTCGGAGAATCGATCCTAGTGAGTTAAAAATACGTCCACCTCAAAAGAAAGAAATGACTACAGTAGAAGCATCTATGCGATTAGATGCGATCGCTTCTGCTGGTTTTGGTATGTCTCGGAGTAAAATGGCGAGTGCTATTTCTGGGGGAGATGTCAGAGTTAATTGGAAAGATATTACCCAAGCTAGTTACAACGTCAAAGCAGGAGATTTAATCTCCGTGCGCGGTAAGGGAAGATTAGAAGTAGGAGAAGTCTCTGTAACCAAAAAACAAAGATATCGGATTAATTTGGTGAGATATAAATAAATAGCATCGCATAAAAATTGATATCTTAACGTAATAAAGTAAAAATTATCGCGTTGGTTTTTATGCCAGTTAAAATATCATGTGTCCCCGTATAGTTGCAAAAAAAAGTCGTTCGCAATCTTCTGGTGTAGAAGCAGTAGCCAAGTTATGGCTGATTTTGGTAGGGGTTAATCGATATCAGGATGAAAATTTACCATCTCTGCATTATTCTGCCCTAGATTGTCAAGGTTTGGAAAATGCTCTAATTGAAGCAACTAAGTCTTTTAGGGCTAGAGAAGTTATTTCTTTACACGATTTTAGTCGTAAAAAGCCAAATTTAACAACATTTCGCCAAAGTATCGAGCTTATTATCGGTAATGCCCAACCAGAAGATACGGTACTTTTATATTTTTCGGGACATGGTGTTTTAGAAACGCAGACGCAACAAGTTTTTCTTTGCTTAGCCGATACTTTCAAAACAAGGCTAAAATCTACGGGTTTGGCGATCGATGAACTTTTAAATTATTTAAGTGATTGTCGTGCCAAGCAACAAGTAGTTTGGTTGGATGCTTGTCATAGTGGCGGGATGAGTTTAAGAAATAACTTGAATGGCTTGACTCGATCGAAATCCCAAGCTTTAGTCAATCCTACCCCTCAGTTAGTTAAGATCTTACGGAGGAAAGCTGCTCAAAGTCAAGGTTTTTATGCTTTACTTTCTTGCGATCGTACCCAACAATCTTGGGAGTTTCCCGAATTGGGGCATGGAGTATTTACTTACTATTTGATGCGGGGTTTACGGGGAGAAGCTGCCGATCCTCAAGGTACAATCTCTATGGATGCCCTCTATCAATATGTCTATCATCAAACTCTAAGATATATTGATAAAACGAACCAACAGATCCGTTTAATTAATCAACAAAAAAGTAGCCGAGGAGAAAGAAAACTTCAGTCAGAATATCCTTTGCAAACACCCAAGCGGATTGTAGAAGGATTTGGTAAAGTTATTTTGGGTAAGCGATCGCCCGTTTATTTAACTACTAATCCCCGTCAAGCTTTAGTTATCGATGGACTAAGCGGGAACGAGACAACTTTGGCTTTCAGTAAAATCTGTAAAGGTATAGGCAAATTTTCTCTAGAATATTTCCCCCAAACAATTAAACCTTGGACAGAAGTAAAAAATGGGATTATCAATGCTTTAGGTGTAGGAGAAGAATCCGCAACTCTTATCCCAGGAGAAACAACCACTAGCTTATTGTATTTGCGAGGACAGATTAAAGAAACAGATTTAGGAGAATCTTGGTTAGTCTTAAAGCAGGGATTCCGTCTGAGTCGTTCGTGGCTGAGAAAAATACTACGGGATTTCCATTCTACCCAACAGATTATCATTTTAGACTGTCCTGGGGCAATCTCTCTAGCTGAGTGGGTAGAAGATTTAGCTTTAGAATCCGAGTTAGGTCAATGTATCATTGCTGCTGCTGCACCTTTAAATGCGCCCCAACAATTTAGTCAAGCCTTATTAAAAACTCTCCGACAAGCCGATCTCGAAAAGGGCTTACCCGTGGCTGCTTGGATCGGTCAATTACAAGTACAGCTAGCAGGAACAGGCATTAAACTCCAAGTATGGCTATCGGGAATTAGAGGCGCGATCGAAATTTTACCAGCAAGGGTAGAAAGTCTCAAAGCAGAAGATTCAGGGATGTATGCCCTAAATGTATGCCCTTATATGGGTTTACAAGCTTTTAACGAAGAAAATGCTCAATATTTTCATGGTAGAGAAACATTAACTCAAAAATTACTGAACCACCTAACTCATCAATCCAGTTTAGCTTTGGTTGGGGCTTCTGGTAGTGGAAAATCTTCCTTAGTCGAAGCAGGAATTATTGCCCAGTTACGCCAAGGTAAACAGATTCCAGGTAGCCAAAACTGGTGGATTGGCTGTTGTCGTCCTTCAGCTAAACCCATATCAGCTTTAGCCAAAATTTTAGTCGATTCCGGTACGCCTAAAGAACAAGCCCATCAAAGATTACAAATCGAAGGACTTCTATATCAGGGTGTAGAAGGATTAGTCCAATGGTTGCGAACTCGCCGTGAACCCATGGTGGTTCTAGTCATCGATCAATTTGAAGAATTATTTACCCTAGCCGAAACTATCGATCGACAAAAATTTCTAGAACTAATTTTACCCGCATTAAAATTTGCCAGCGATCGATTTAAATTAATTATTACTGTTAGGGCTGATTTTACCGCTAATTGCTTAGAAATACCAGAATTAGCCCAATTTCTCCAGCAATCTAGCGTGCTAGTGCCTCCTTATCTCACAGAAGAAGATTATCGTAATGCGATTATCAAGCCTGCCGAACAAGTAGGGCTAAAAGTCGAACCGAGTTTAGTAGAAGTTTTATTGCAAGATTTAGATCGTTCTACAGGAGACTTACCCTTACTCCAATTTGTTTTGCAAAAACTATGGGAACGTCGCCCAGGAGGCAAGTTAACCCTCGCTACCTATCAGCAACTAGGCGGAATCAAAGGTTCTCTCGAAAGACAAGCCCAATCAACTTATGAAAGCCTCGATCCTCAAGCCCAAGACTGTGCTAGATGGATTTTTATGAATCTAACTCAGTTAGGAGAAGGCACGGAAGATACTCGTCGTCGGGTTAATAAGTCAGAACTAGTTGTAGCGAAATATCCTTTATCTTTGGTAGAAAGAACTCTAACTGCTCTAACTACCGCTAAAATTATTGTAGTCAATCTCGATCGCCCCCTTGGTGGCAAAAGTCGCAGTGGAGACATTCCCCTCGAAGACGACGAACTACTACTAGAAGCTATGAAACAAGAAGTTACCGTAGAAGTAGTTCACGAAATTTTAATTCGTCATTGGTCAACTTTACGGTGGTGGCTAGAAGAAAACCGTACCAGATTGCGATCGCAAAGACAAATAGAACAATCTGCCCTACTCTGGCAACAGAAAGACAGACAACCAGATTTCCTCTTGCGGGGAGTCCGTTTAGCAGAAGCAGAAGAACTATATCTGAAATATACCGACGAATTAACCAGTCTGGCACGAGAATTTATCGCCCAGGGTTTAGCAGAAAGAGAAAAAATCGAACAAGAAACCAAACAACGCCTCAGAAAAACCCAAATAATGGCGACTGCTTTAGGAGTATTAGGTTTTTTAGCCACAACTTTTGCAGGTTTAGCCTATCGCCAAAAAATACTAGCCCAAATAGAAAATATCTCTGCCCTCAACGCCTTCTCTGAATCCCTACTACTATCAAATCAGCAATTAGAATCTCTACTCACAAGTGTCAAAGCAGGAGAACAACTCTTACAAATTAATAGTTGGGGTAAAAGATTTGTCGGTAGAGACAATTGGCAAAAAATTAAAATAGAAACTATCGGTACTCTACAGCAAACCGTAGAAGGGACTCAAGAACTAAATCGCTTGGAAACTCATAGTCAGAACGTAAATGCCGTTAGTTATAGTCCCAATGGCAACCTAATTGCTACAGCTAGCAGCGATCGAACTATTAAAATTTGGCATAAAGAAGGTAAGTTACTCTCTACTTTAACAGGACATCAAGATCGAGTAATCGCCCTGGCATTTTCCCCTAATGGTAAATTACTGGCATCTACTAGTGCCGACAATACCCTGAGATTGTGGCGGATTGAAAACAACCAATTTACTTTCCTACGCCAGTTGAAAGGACATCAAGACTGGGTAACTAGTGTTGCTTTGAGTCCGAATGGTGAGATAATTGCTTCTGCTAGTCGCGATGGTACAATTAAACTCTGGGGCAAAGATGGCACAAATATCGATACTCTCTCTGCCCATGAGGGTTGGGTTAACGATGTAGCCTTTTCTCCTTTGCTAGATAATCAAAACCCCTCTTCCTATTTACTAGCTTCGGGTGGAGAAGACGGTACGCTCAAATTATGGTCAGTTAACCAAAATAATATTCAACAACTTTATAATATTCAAGCAGATGAAGGCAGAATTAAACAAATAACTTTTAGTCCCGATGGCAGTAAGATAACCGCAGCTTGTGAAAACGGTATAGTAAAAGTCTGGCAAGTTACCGATGGCAGTTTGTATAATTACTATCCCACCAGAGATGAAATTAATACCCTTAGTTATAGCCCTGACGGTAAGTTATTTGCCACTGCGGGAACAACTGGTAGTGTAAATATCTGGAATGCCGATGGTATTTGGCAACAAACTCTCCAAAGGCATGAAGGAGAAATTACCAGTCTGAGTTTTCATCCCGATGGTAAGACTTTAGCCTCTGCTAGTACAGATAAAACTGTCAGAATATGGCAAGTCCGCCAACCTGCTTTTTTAACCAATGGTGGTATATACAGTATTGCTGTTTCTCCCACTTCTGCCAATCTTTTTGCCACTACAGGATGGAATGGGAAAATTGAATTATGGCATAAAAACCCCGATAATAGTCGAAAATTATTATTGACTCTTCCAGGTCATGAAACTGGCATTACTCAAATACAGTTTAGTCCTGATGGTAAGCTTCTTGCTTCGGCTAGCTGGGATAAAACGATTAAACTCTGGCGGGTTGAAGATGGAACTTTAATTACTACTCTGACAGGACATCAAGATATCGTTAATACTATTGCCCTTGGTTGGGGAGAAAAAGGCTATCTCTTAGCTTCTGGCAGCGAAGATAAAACAATCAAACTCTGGTCGATTATTAATGAACAAACTAAACTAATTACTAGCCTAAGCGATCACCAAGATAGTGTTAAAATTCTCGCTTTTAACCCTAAAGGCAATATACTTGCTTCTGGTAGTTACGATCGAACAATTAAACTCTGGAATAGAGATGGTAAGTTATTACAAACTCTGACAGGTCATAATTTAGCTATTTCTGCCTTAGCCTTTAGTCCCGATGCTAATACCCTGGCTTCTGGTAGTTGGGATAATACTATTCGTTTGTGGCAAATTAATCGACAAAAACAACAGGCTGCTTTACGAGAAACTTTAAAAGGACATCAAAAAGGAGTCACTGGACTTAATTTTAAGCCTGATGGAAGTGTTTTAGCCTCCAGTAGTGCCGATGGTACAATTAAACTGTGGAATACTGGTGAAGAGCCTACTTTACTTAAAACTCTCAGAGGTCATACTTCCCAGGTTAACACTCTCGCTTTTAGCGATCGCGCTTTAATTAGTGCCGACGAACAACAAGGCTTAATTCTCTGGAATTTAAACTTAGATAATCTATTAAGCCAGGGTTGCACTCAATTAACTGATTATCTCCAGAATAATTCTCATTTGCCTCAGGGCGATCGAGATATTTGCGATCGATAAAACTCTAATTAACCGCTATTTTGCGATCTATGTGTTAAATTATTGAACGAATTTAAAACTTATATGAAGTAAAGATTGTAATTACGAACTATTACTTTGTCTTGCTAAGTATAAATACTCAAATCGTTTCTCGTCTTTGTACAGTAGTTCTCGAAATAGTCCATGGTAAATCGTAATTGTGAATTAAAGGGAAACCAAATTACCAAATTTAATTCTCAGCAGATTAATTCTAGTTTTTCTAGTAAAAATAATTTGTTTAATAATAATTCAATCAAACTAGATTATATCAATATCAATCAGTGGATTATTTTTATTTTACTTAATAGTATCTCGATCTGTTTTATTGTTTTTGCTTATTCCTTAAGTTGCCATTAAACTACCTTTTAGCTGAAAACAATTATTAGCTTCTATTTAATTTATAGTGTTTAATTTGATTTACTTCACTACTAGCCAAAATAGTTTGGCTTAAATCTACTTTCTCAGCAATTATGCCTTCGAGATTAGTATTAGTTAAATCCGTATTGGCTAAACACGCCCCTGTAAGAATGGCATAGCTAAGATTAGCTCCTTTTAAATTAGCCGAATTCAAATCAGCATAACTTAAATTAGCTCCCGATAAATCAGCATCTCGTAAATCTGCTGCCCTCAAGCAAGCTAGACGCATATCTGCGTTATTAAATAAAGACTTATGTAAAACAGCTTGAGCTAAATTAGTCCGAATTAACATTGCTCGATCGAGTCGCGCTTCGCGCAAATTAGCTTTTTGTAAATTTGTTCTCCAGAGGATTGCTCTTGTAAGAATGCTTTCATTTAAATTTGCTTCTCGCAGAATTGTACCGCTTAAATTGGCTGCGGTTAAATTAGCTCGACAAAATTTAATTTTAGTTAGGTTGATTTCGCTCAAATTGGCTTGTCTGAGGTTAACTCTACTAAAATCACGCTTTCCCAAGCTATAGAGATTGAGAAGTTTCTCAACTTCTATTATTTTAGTTCGGTATTGGTGAGGGTCTAAATATAACATCTAATCCCATAATTATTACGCTCGATGGGCTGAATGAATAAACTGTAAGCAATTTTATTAAAAGTTTCTTTGACGAAAAATCTCTTCACGGTTAGCCCTAATCCTTAAGAAGAGTAGGAAATTGAATAATTAGCATTGTTGGTTACCTTTACCTAATTTTTTTGTTAAGTTCTGCAACAATATATATATTATTATAACAAAAATATCAAAAAAAATTAATTTTACTTGACAAAAATCTCTGTAACCAGTCTAAAAATAAGCCAAGATTTATTTTCTTACTTATCTACACTTTCTCAAACCAGTAAGATTAAACTCGATCGACCGATCGACAAAAACCGTTTTCTGACTCGAAATACAATAGATTACGATATGATTGTGTAGTGATATATAGTTAATAAAACAAGAGATCGGTTAAAATCCTGATAAAGTTTTGATGCCAATAGTATGACTGATACCGTTCTTGACGTTCGCCATTTACAAGTAGAATTCCCAACCGACGAAAAACCTGTTATTGCGGTTAATGGTACTAATTTCACACTAAAAAAAGGAGAAAAATTAGGTATAGTTGGTGAGTCTGGTTCGGGTAAATCAGTCACGTCTCTAGCTATTATGGGCTTAATTCCCACTCCAGGAAAAATTAGCGCGGGAGAAGTCTGGTTTCGTCCTAGAGATAAAGAACAACCAGTCAATCTATTGCAAATTAGTGAGGAACAAAGAAGGAATTATCGTGGCGGAGAAATCGCAATGATTTTCCAAGAGCCGATGAGTGCCTTTAATCCTGTATATGATATTGGTTTTCAGTTAACAGAAGCCATTTTGTTACACCAAAAAGTAACTCCCGCAGCAGCAAGAAGAAAAGCGATCTCATTACTACAAGAAGTACAATTATTGCCTAGAGACGAAGAACTCAGGCAAAATGCCATAGCAGAATTAAGCGGATCGACAAAAAACAACTCTTTATTTAGTGATAAAGAAATCGATCGATATGTCAATCGACAAAAGAAAGCAATCCTTCAACGCTATCCCCACGAATTATCTGGAGGACAATTACAGAGAGTAATGATCGCCATGGCGATTTCTTGTAACCCCGCCGTATTAATTGCTGATGAACCCACTACAGCTTTAGATGTTACTGTTCAAGCAACTATTTTAGACTTACTCAGAGACTTGTGCCGAGAAAGAGATATGGCACTGATTTTTATCACTCACGATTTGGGAGTGATTGCCGAGTTAGTCGATCGAGTTACGGTGATGTATCAGGGTAAAGTAGTGGAGACGGGAAATACTCAAGAGGTTTTTTATCGACCCCAACATCCTTATACTAAAGGGTTACTAGCTTGTCGTCCTCGTTTAGATCGCAGGTTACAAACTCTGCCTACTGTCAAGGATTTTATGGAAGAAATTACAGGTGCAGATGGGGAAATAATTATCAAAGAAAAAGAACTAGACTCGGATCGGCTCAACCCAGAAATAGTTACCTTGGAGGAGCAAAAAGCCAGACTATCTCGGTTAACTGTTAATGAGCCTTTAATTTCGATCGATCGACTCTCTGTTGGATTTCCTCTTAAAGGAATGTTTGGCGGTACTAAACGCTATTTTATGGCAGTGAATAATGTCTCCTTTGACGTTTATCCAGAAGAAACTCTCGGTTTAGTAGGAGAATCTGGTTGTGGTAAATCGACTTTGGCAAGAACTATTTTACGTTTAATTCCTGCCATGCAAGGAAAAGTTCTATTTCAAGGTAATAATATTGTCGATCTCCCCTTTGGGAGTAGACAATTGCGCTCTTTACGGCGAGAGATGCAAATTGTTTTTCAAAACCCTTATAATTCTCTCAATCCTCGTATTAGTATTGGTAAAGCGATCGCCGAGCCATTAAAAATTCACAAAACAGGGGGAAATCAACGGCAACGCAGAGAAAGAGTAGCCTATTTACTCGAAAGAGTTGGTTTAAACCCCGACTGGATGAATCGTTATCCCCACGAGTTTTCTGGGGGACAGAGACAAAGGGTTTGTATTGCTCGTGCTTTAGCTCTTCAACCCCAATTTATTATCTGCGATGAGTCGGTATCCGCATTAGATGTTTCGGTACAAGCACAAGTACTTAACTTACTCAAAGAATTACAAGCAGAATTTAAGTTAACTTATATTTTTATTTCCCACGATTTGAGTGTGGTTAAATTTATGAGCGATCGCATTGTCGTCATGAATAAGGGTAAAATCGAAGAAGTAGCTACCTCCGATGCTATTTATCGCAATCCTCAAACAGAATATACTCGCAAATTAATCGCTTCTATTCCTACAGGTGGATTAGATTAAGATAACTTTGTAACTATTAATTTTTAATAGGTGTAATCGCGGTTTTCAGTTAATAGACAATCAAGCTAGGTTCAGAAAATATTTCCGTGGAATAGTAAACTAGTTTTGCTTATATTTATTACTGAATTAATGCTAAAACCTATTTTCAAACTCAAATCTAGTTCTTGGTTAGATCGAATTAATAGTCTAAATTTTTCTCTACGTTCTCTTGTAGCTAGAGAACCCAGCTTATGGATTTTATATCAACCTTATATTTGGTGGCGCAAAAATAAACGGGCAACTTTAGGAAAAGTAACAACCGTCTCAGAAACTTTCGTTCATAACCATACCGAATTAGTTATTGATGGATTTCAGGGATCGGCTAATGGTTTTGCTGTAGCGGGATTTAAGCAACATCAAAGCAAATACGTACAGTTAGCCCATCATATGCACTCACCTGCGGAAATAATTAAAGCGATCGACCAAAAAACTCCTGTTATTTTACTTATCCGCGAACCTGTAGGGGCAGTAATTTCTCTTACCAGTCGTTGGTCGTATATTTCTGTACGTCAGGGTCTAGAAAGTTACATTAAATTTTATACCAAATTAAGTGCCTATCCAGATGGCTATGTCGTTAGCACCTTCGAGCAAACTACCCAACATCTCGATCGAATTGTCGATCGAGTCAATCAGAAATTTGATACTGACTTCGATCCTATCGATATTAGCCAAGCAAAAAGTACCCATACACCAAAAGATCTTGCTAAAAATACTCGTTCCCAAATTAAACAACAAAAAAAGCAGGAACTAAATTTGCCTGAAAATATTAAACTATTAGACCGAGCTAATCAAATTTATGCTCGGTACAAAGCGATCGCTAATAATCAATGATTATTATTACTAAATTAATTTGAGCATTTTGAGAAATTGATAAAAATTATACTGTTTGGGGTCATTAAAATCAAAAAACATCTTTCCTCGATAATTTTTGATACTTCTTCCATGACGTATTACTACCACTAAAGGATTTATTCCTATTGATATTAAACAGATCGCCCAATTGAAAGCTTTGAGGGTACTAAATAGTGAAGTTCTGGTCATCCACTCATGGATAGTAAGACGAGCTTCATCGAGAATTCCTTCGTATTCTGGTTCTATTTCTCGATCGTGAAACATGGGCGAATAAAATCCATGAATACCACTAACTAAATCTTTGCCAATTTGGATTCTTTCTAAAAGAGATATTTCATAATGAAATAAGTTATGGTAGTTATACTCATAACCTCTAATCTCTAAAGGTTTACCATCTATCATTACCGTATCCCAGCTTAAACAGCCAATCCATCTCTTAAATTTTGCAATTTTTTTGGATCGTTTAGGAGGAAAGCGAATAGGCTGAAATCTAATATTTAAAGTATTTATTTTGTAAGAACTAGAATTATTAGCTTGAATCACAGTTGTAATAAATTATTACTAAATAAAACAAAGACAAGAATTTTACAACAATTTTTGACTGAATTTGTAAAGCTAAATATAAATAGCTTTTACTCAGCAATATTTAAAAGTTTCTTGAAAAATAATCTTTTCAAAGTCTATAACCTACTCAGATAGAACTCAGATCGAACTCATCAAATTATTTAATTATTTAGTTAATGTCTAATTACCAACTCAAATATTCTCAACAAAATTCTAAGTTAGCTTGGCAAATAATCTTAAGCTTATTTGGAGTAATTACCCTTTGTTTTCTGGTTGGTATTGGTCAAGTCCTCGTCCCAATTTTTCCTCTAGGCTCTCTAGCCGTTGGTATCTTTCTTTATTTGCGCTATCCTATTCTTTATGTTGGTTTTACTTGGTGGCTTTGGTTTCTTGCCCCTTTCATACGCCGTATGATCGATCATCAGGCAGGTCATTTCACCCCAGGACCCTGGATTCTGTCTCCGCTTTTAGTGACTTTTATCTCAGCTATTACCTTAATTAAATATTTACCTAAATTACATTATCGTCATAGCTTACCTTTTTTACTCAGTTTAGCGGGGGTCTGCTATGGCTTTTTCATTGCTTTGTTGACTATGCCGATCGAGGGGCAGACAGTTATTCATTTTTTAAGCTGGTCAACACCTATTCTGTTTGGTTTTCATCTCTATGTAAACTGGCAAGACTATCCTCACTATCGCCAAAACTTAGAAAAGGTTTTTTATTGGGGAGTCTTGGTCATGGGAATCTATGGAATTTTTCAGTACTTAGTTGCACCTCAGTGGGATATTTTTTGGCTCAATAGTTTAGGGCCTGCTAGTGTTTATTACGGAAGACCTCATCCTTTAGGACTTAGAGTCTGGAGTACCATGATGGTTCCTCAAAAATTTGGTGCAGTTATGGCTGGGGGATTATTATTACTATTTGTACGGAAGGGAATATTTCGTTTTCTGGTAGCTGGGGTTGGCTACTTAGCTTTTGTCTTAACGACCATTCGTACGGCTTGGTTGAATTGGTTAGTTGGATTATTAATTTTGCTTGCCTCTGTTCGACTCCGTTGGCAAACTCGCATTATCACTAGTATTATTATCGCTAGTTTGCTTATCTTACCGCTAACTATGGTCGAGCCGTTTGCTTCTGTTGTGGTTTCGCGGATGGAATCCTTTTCTCATGTAGAAGAAGATGGTAGTTATCATGCCAGACTAGAAGGATACAATGCTTTAATTCAACCTGCTTTATCTGAATTTTTTGGTCAAGGTATTGGCACTAAGTTAGATACTTCCAAAACCGATCTTGCTGCCTATGATAATGGATTGCTAGTTTTACTTTTCTCTCTAGGTTGGTTTGGTAGTATTGTCTATCTTAGTGGTATAGTTTTAATTTTCGTGAAGCTATTACAAGGTAAATATCTGCATCAAGATCTAAGCGCGATCGCCTTTCGAGCGATCGGCATTAGTACTTTTATAGTACAACTTGGCTTTAATCCTGTCACGATCGAAGAATTTGCTTTACTAGTATGGGCATTTGCTAGTTTAGCCATGGCATCTCAAAAATATCATCGAGAAACCTATCTAGCCACAAATGAAAGATAGGACTTATTTTAACCGCGGAATGCGGTCACCGCAGGCTCCGTCGTTTCACGGCGGAGTAACGGTGACTCTGCGAGATAGTTTACAACTAGAATAAACTTGTAAAAATAAAGTATCCTTAACCTACTCTATTCCCTTTAGCAAGTGAAATTCAATTTTGGTACTGGTTCAAAATCTGGTTCTAACTCAGAGGCTACTGCTTCTGGTTTAGGTACATTTGGTGGAGTATACACACCATCGATCCTAACTATCTTAGGCGTAATCATGTATTTACGCTTTGGTTGGGTGGTAGGCAATGCTGGTTTAATTAATACCTTAATTATTGTTACTCTCTCGACAAGTATTACCTTCCTTACTGCTTTATCAATTTGTGCCATCGCTACAGATAAAGTAGTACGGGTTGGTGGGGCATATTACATGATCAGTCGTTCTTTGGGTCTAGAAACAGGGGGCGCAGTCGGAATTTCTCTCTATTTTGCTCAAGCTTTATCGGTAGCTCTTTATACCATTGGTTTTGCCGAAAGTGTAGTGCAAACTTTTCCAAGTGTGAGTCAACTATATGTGGCTTTAATAATTACGATTTTAGTAGGAATACTCGCTCTTACTTCTGCCGATATTGCGATTAAAGCTCAGTATTTTATTATGGCAGCGATCGCTTTATCTTTGTTGTCATTAGTCTTTGGGCATCCTCTGCCCGATGCTACACCTCAAGTATTTAATCGGGCCCCAAAAGATGCTGCTCCTTTCTGGAGTGTATTTGCCGTGTTTTTCCCTGCCGTAACTGGGATTATGGCAGGGGTCAATATGTCTGGTGATTTACGCGATCCAATTCGTTCGATCCCCACAGGAACTCTAGCTGCTGTAGGTACGGGTTACGTTATCTACATGGTTCTGCCGATTTTGTTAGCAACTAGAGCAGATGTTGCTAGTTTAGTTAATAATCCTCTAGTGATGCAGGATATTGCTTTATGGGGTCCTGCTATTTTACTAGGAGTTTGGGGAGCAACCCTTAGTAGTGCTATTGGGAGTATTTTAGGCGCACCTCGCGTACTTCAGGCATTGGCCAGAGATGGAGTCTTACCTATTTGGTTAAGCTTTTTAGGTAATGGTCATGGCAGAGATGATGAGCCTCGCAATGGTACTCTCTTAACTTTGGCGATCGCTATTGCAGCAGTTTGTGTTAACAAGTTAGATTTAATTGCCCCAGTACTTAGTATGTTTTTTCTGACTACCTACTTCGTACTGAATATCGCAGCAGCGATCGAAGGTTTTTTGCAAAGTCCTTCTTTCCGTCCTACCTTTAAAGTCCATTGGTCCTTGTCTCTTTTAGGGGCGATAGGCTGTTTGGGAGTTATGTTTCTAATTAATGCGATCGCCACAGTAGTAGCAGCGATTATTGTATTAGTCATCTATTTCTGGTTGCAGCAACGAGAAATTCGCGCTACTTGGGGAGATGTCCGTTATGGCTTATGGATGGCATTAATCAGTAAAGGGATTTTTCAGATCGATCATGAATACGATCCCAAAAATTGGCGACCCCATATGTTAGTACTTTCTGGCGCACCCCAAAAACGCTGGTCTTTAATCGAACTAGCTGATGGTTTTAGTCATAATCGCAGTTTATTGACGGTTTCGAGTGTACTTCCTAGTGGTTCTCGCGATCTAGCACGGCAAGTAAAATTAGAAAAAACTATTCGCGATTATCTCGATAAACGAGGAGTACAAGCTTTAGTTAGAGTTGTCACCGCAGACGATCCTTTTGAAGGCGGATTAAATTTAGTCGAAACCTATGGATTAGGTTCCCTTGTTCCTAATACTATTGTTCTAGGCGATACAGAAGAACCATCTCGCCATGAAGCCTACTGTCAAATGATTGCCAAAATTCACTATAGTAAACGTAATGTAGTGATTTTTCGAGAAAATAAAAGTAATAGCTTTGGTTTTCGCCGTCGTATTGATGTTTGGTGGGGTGGTATGCAAAATAATGGTAGTTTAATGTTGTTACTAGCTTATCTTCTGCGGACAGATATTAACTGGCGTAATGCTAAAATCTATCTTAAGTTAGTAGTTCCTGACAATACTGCTGCTGCTGCTGCTCGTAGTAATCTAGATAGCTTCGTAAAAGGTTTACGTATTGATGTAAGATCCCAAATTATCGAAGCTCGAGGACGCTCTTTTTTTGAGATTCTGCATCATTCTTCTAAAAATGCAGATTTAATTTTCTTGGGCATGGCAAAACCAGAAGAGAATTTTACTGCGTACTATCAATCTTTACAAGAGCGAGTTGCCAACTTACCTTCTACTATTTTCGTGCTTGCTGCTCCTGGATTTGCCTTTGGAGAAGTTTTATCTGACAGCTAAATAATACTAAGGAAATAATAATGGAGCCAATAATTATTAACTATCTCCAAAGTAAATCAAATCCTTTTGCTAGCACTAGAGTAGATAATCCTTTTCAAACTCATGTAGATTTAGATTCAATTCATCAAAGTCAATTTGAGTTTTTAAAAACTCTGATTGCCGAGATTAAAAATGATATTAATCATCAAAGTCAAGGGGCAGTAGTTATTGGCGAACCAGGTACGGGTAAAACTCATTTAATTATGCGATTAGCTAAAGAATTACTTAAAGTTAATCGTTTAGTTTTTATTCGTCAACCAAATAATCCCGATGCAGTAATTTATCATATCTACAGTAGAATTTTAGAATCTTTAGTCGAAAAAGTACCTGAGAATAATTATACTCAGTTAGAAAATTTATTAGCCAATAGCTTTGGGAAAATTATTAAGGAAGTAGCCGAGAAAAAAAATACCCAAAAAGATAAATATATTTTCGATCGCCTTAAAAATAATCCTCTGCATATTTATACTATTTTAGGGGCTGAAGGAACACAAAGAAAGCGAGAATACTGGCATTATATTGAAAAAATAACTTTAGAATATTGGTTAGATAATTATAGTGCTGCTAGTTATGCTAAACAAATAGTTAAAGGTATTATCAAATACTGTAGTTATTCCGATCTTAACTATAAGAGAATAGTTACTAGATGGCTGGCAGCAGATGAATTAGATCCTGAAGAACTAACTAAAATTGGCTTGGATGGTTGGCATGAAGAAATTAGTAAAGAAGCTTTTTCTTTAGAAGCTATTGCTGTATTGAGTAAATTATCTTTGTTAGACGAGCCAATTATTATGGTGTTCGATCAATTGGAAGGATTGGGATTACCATATAATCAACAACTCTTGTTGAATTTTGGAGAAGCAATTAAAGAGATTTTTACTCATGTTCCCAATAGCTTGATTATTTTAAATTTATTTCCCGATCGCTGGCAACAATTCAAACAAATTTTTAGTAATTCAATTATCGAGCGAATGGCATCTCATCAGATATATCTAGAAAAACTCGATCGGCATCAACTAAAACAAATTTTACAACTAAAAACTCAAACTATTGGTGTTGATGTAGATAATTTATTTACTGAAGATGAGTTAGCAGATATTTTATCAGGTAATTCAATTCGTACAGTTTTAAATCGAGCAGCAAGTTATTATCGTTATAAAATTTATCAAATTCCTTTACCTGAATCTCCACAATTGTCTGCCCTAAATACGGAAGAGGCAATCTTAAAAAGATTAGAGCATTTAGAAGATAGATTTAACCGATTCCAACAAGTATTGAGTAACTTAGCTTCGGCATTTAACACCTTAAACTCTGAAATTGTCGATATTCCTAAATCATTAAAAAACTTAGTACTAATTTATCTTGAAAAACAAAGAGAATTAATCACCAATAATTATAGTAAGCTCCAGATTATTAGTGATAGTGATGATGTGGGCAAAGTTAAAACCATTGCTGAAGCTTTTGCTCATCTTAATGATATTACTATAGATCATCTTCGTTTAGGAAAAAAAAGAATTCCCGAACAAATTGTCATCAATCGTAAGCATCAAAAATTTTCCATCGGCTTTTTACAGACAGATGGTAGTTCGTTTACCTTTCGGATTAAAAATTATAATGAATTAGTTATCAAGTGCCAAGATATTAATTTTTTACTTTTAAGAGATATTAGAAGACCTATAATTACAGGAAGAGTAGGTAAAGAAGAAAAAAATAAATTAAATAGTTTGGCTAATGGTCAATTTAAAATAATGAATCAAGAAAATCGGATTGATTTTGAACTAATCTATCAATTAGTGGTCGATCTGAACAATCAAGACTTAGATATACCCTTAACAGAAGCTCTGAAAATTATTATCGAGCAATTTTCTTCTTATTGGTTAATTAAAATATTAACGTGAGTGGTTAGTGGGTAGTCGTTAGTAGTTAGTGGGCAACTGAAATATTGTTTTATTGTTTATTGCCTAGGAAATTTTAGTAAAAAGGTTGTTTGTTCTTAAGTCAATTAAGTTTCTCTAATTCTCGAACTTGTTGTTGAGCAGCCTTGTATAATTTAGCTTGACGAATAGCGATCGCGCATTGGTTAGCTACTTGCTGTACTAATTGAATTTCTAACTCGGTAAATATTTGTTCTGGCGATCTCGATAACCAAAGATTTCCCAAAACTCCCTCTTGGCTATGATTTTCAAAGATAGGACAAGCTAAATTGGTAAAGTTGTCTCGAGGAGAACTAAAAGAATTAATATTACTACTCAGTTGCAAGGGTATTTTTTGCAATAATTGTTGGTAAAGCTCTGGAAATTCTTCAAGTCTTTTGCATATTCCTCTAAATATATCTAGCAAGATTAAGTCAGATAGACCTGATGCTTTTGGGAATGTAACATAGGACAAAGTTAGACCTACTATAATTTACTGTATACCAGCCAACAGTGCTGTATTTAACCGATTATGGATTTAGTCTAAAGTAAAGTCGCGAATTAATTGTAGCCTTGAAGTGAGATATTTTTGTAAATTTTGAGATTCTCTGGCTGGTAAGGGATAACTTTGCTCAAATTGCTCTTTTAACCAGTGGACTAAGTCTCGATCGTTTAGCTTGGCTACTACTCCAGACGGAGCGTTATCGATCGTCTTCCAAAGTTGATGTAAGGTTACCGTAGAAATAGCTTCCATATTGCTCTCTCGATTTAGCTAACAATCTTAATATTATCTTTATATTTGCTCTAGCACTATAGTACAAACAGATTATTATTACAAAAATTATTAATACTCGGCTTTTTAATGAAATGAAATAACAGACACACTAGAAAATAAATAGGCTAGTTAAACTAAAGAAAAGACTGAAGCTTAAGCAAACAATTGAGTAAGGCGATCTAATCAAATGCGGGAAAATTTACTAACCGTCGGAGAATATCTAGCCAGACGTTTACAGGCGATCGGCATTAACAATATTTTTGGTGTAGTCGGTGATTATGTATTAGGCTTAATGGATGTTTTATTGGAAAACAATCTTAAGTTAATTGCTACTTGTAACGAACTTAATGCTGGCTATGCTGCTGATGCCCATGCTCGTCTTAATGGAGTTAGTGCGCTTTGTGTTACCTATAATGTGGGCGGACTGAGTTTGGTTAACGCCGTAGCAGGAGCCTATGCAGAATTAGTACCCACAATAGTAATTAGTGGCGCGCCTTCTACTGCACAACAAAGACAAAATTTACTCTTACACCACACCGCAGTAGATTACAATTTACAACTAGAAATATTTGAAAAAATTACAGTCGCAGCAGTCAGAATTACTAGTCCCACTCAGGCAGCCAGACAAATCGATCGCACCTTTGCTGCTTGTTTACGAGAGCGAAGACCAGTATATTTAGAGATTCCCAGTGATATGGTAGATCTACCTTGTCCTGTATCGGAAGATATTGATTTACCAACTAATCCAATTCTCGATCGACAAGCTTTACTAGAAGCAGTAGAGGAAGCAGTCGAACTATTAGAAAAATCGAAAAATCCAGTCATTTTAGCTGGTGTAGAACTGCATCGTTATGGCATTGCTGATTTACTCCGAGATTTACTCGATAAAACGGGATATCCTTTTGCGACAACTCTGCTGGGTAAGTCGATCCTTTCAGAAACGCACCCCCAGTTTATTGGTAGCTATGCAGGAACTCTAAGTCAAGACTATGTCCGTCAAAGAGTGGAAAATTCTGACTGTATTCTGTGCCTCGGTGCTTTTATGTCGGATATTAATTTAGGAGGTTTTACGGCTCAATTACCCGAAAATAAACTGATTAATGCCAATTCAGATCGAGTTAAAATTAAACATCATTTCTATCATCCTGTTTCCCTATCAGCTTTTATGACTGGGTTAAGCGATCGACTTGGGTTAAAACAAGCGGAATTATTAGATATTAAACCTGCTAAAGATTCCTTGTCAGAAGATTTTAAGGTTATATCTCCACAGAAACTAACCAATGCCAGATTTTACGAGCGGATTAATCGTTTTATTTGTGAGTTAGAAGGAGAATCGATCGTTATTGCAGAAACGGGAGATGCTTTGATTGCCACTATAGATTTAGTGCTATACGGAAATATAGATTATATAGGGCAGGCTTTGTATACTTCCATTGGTTATGCTGTCCCCGCTTGTTTGGGTGCAGCTATTGCTGCTCCAGAACGCAGACCTATTGTTTTAGTAGGAGATGGAGCGTTTCAAATGACTTGTCAAGAATTATCAACAATTATCAGACATCGGCTCAATCCTATTTTCTTTTTGATTAATAACGATGGTTATACGATCGAACGCGCTATCCATGAAGGTTCTTATAATGATATTCAACCTTGGAAATATCATCAATTGCCCCAAGTTTTTGGCAATAGTTGGAGTTGTGAAGTAAAAACAGAAGGGGAATTAGAACAAGCCTTAGAAAAAGCTAAATATAATCAAGATTGTCTTTCTTTGATTGAAATTCATCTAGATCGTCTTGATTGCTCGGTTGGTGTAAAACGATTAGGCAAAAGTTTACAGGAAAAGCGATCGCCTAAGAGTATATAAAAATTTAAGCTCTAGAAGCAATAGGCTAACTTAGATTGTCTCATCTAAATGTTCTGCTACAGAATTATACAGAGCGAAAACATGATGATCTTGAAGACTGTAAAATACTCTTCTTCCACGTTTTTCATAATTAACTAAACGCAGCGAGCGCAAAGTTCGTAATTGATGAGAAACTGCCGACTCGCTCATATCCAATAGCATCGCTAGATCGCAAACACATAATTCTTGTTGCGCTAGTATCGAGAGAATACGTAGGCGATTAGCATCTCCCAGGATGCTAAAGAATTCTGCCATCCGCTGCGCTTTGTCTACACCGAGAATTTTATCTTTGATAAGATTAACAGTCTTTGTTCCAACTTGATGAACTAATTGACAAGTTGGAACGTTATGAGATTTGATTGATGACATTTAGCTAATTTTAATTAGGGCTAGAACATTCATAATTTAGCCTAAATTATTTTTAACTACATTCACAGCCATTATGACCGCAGTTTTTGTCATCTACATGACCGTCAGCACAAGCTTCACAGCAATAGTATTTATTATTTTTGACGATCGCATCTTCTAAAGACACAATACACAAACATTTCTCGCAAGCACATTTCATCGCAGTTACAGTAGTCATAGTTTTTTCCTTTAATTAATTGAACTTGTATATATTTTATATGAATATCTGTTCAGATATTAGTTTTATTTATTAATTTTAGTTTAAGGCTTGCAAGGAGTTATTAAATTTGCTAAATTAGTAAAGCGAAAAAAAGCCGGGATAGCTCAGTTGGTAGAGCAGAGGACTGAAAATCCTCGTGTCGGCGGTTCAAATCCGCCTCCTGGCATCTAGCCACATCAGTCAATACGCCCTACTGGTAAAGGTTTTCGAGGTTTAGCTTGAGGAAAATAGTTATGCCTCTAACTTTTTTTTGGGTATTTTTAGATATGTTTAGACTAAAAATTGGTGTAAAATTGGTGTAAAATTATAGAGCAGAGGAGTATTTACACCAGAACGACTCATGTATTCTCAAACTCCAACAGGAAAAGCATCTAAAGGTTCTGTAGTCATTATCAATTCCAATGGTCGATTACAGTTACGATTTAGCTACTGTGGCAAGCGTCATTACATCTCTATTGGCTTACCCGATAGTCCTACTAATCGTAAGTTAGCAGAGTTGAGAGCATCTGAGATTGAGAAAGATATTCTTTATGAAAGATTTGACGCAACTCTTCAAAAGTACAAGCCCAACACAAGCTTAAGTACGATTACACCAATTACACCAATTTCAAAATTTAAACCAAAGTTAGATGAACTCTGGAACAGTTATAGCGAATTCAAGAAGCCCCAAGTGAGTCCCAGTACTTATGCCAAAGATTTTACGAGACATCGCAACCACATCGCTAAACTGCCTACGCGATCGCTCAATGAAGCATCGGCTATTAGGGATTGGCTGCTAGTCAATTTAACTCCTAACGCTGCCAAACGCTGTTTAACCCAAATTAAAGCTTGTTGTAATTGGGCAATGGACGAAGGTTTGATTGATACCAATCCATTTGGTTTTATGAAAATAAAGTTACCAAAAGGAACGTATGAGGAACAAGACATCAATCCGTTCACCAAACAAGAGAGAGATTTAATTATCAACACTTTTGCTGGCGATCGTTACTATTCTCACTACACATCCTATATTCGATTTCTTTTCTTTACAGGGTGTAGACCTTCAGAAGCGATCGCTCTGAAATGGAAACATATTACTAAAAGTGTTATTCAGTTTAAAGGCTCTGTTGTTATTTCCGAAGATGGTTTAGTACTGAAAGAAGGGCTAAAAACGCAGAAAAAACGAAATTTTCCTCTTACCCCAGAAGTAAAGGCAATTTTAAAGGATATTCGCCCTGAAACAGTTAATCCAGAATCACTTATTTTTGTTAGTCCAAAAGGAAAGTTCATAGATCATCATAATTTCTCTAATCGGGCATGGAAGTCAATCTTAGCCAAATGTGATATTCCTTATCGGAAAAGTTATCAGACGAGACACACCTTCATTAGTTTGTGTGTAGAGGCAAATATTAATAGCACGGCGATTGGAAGATGGACTGGAACATCTGCCAAGATGATCGACAATCATTATGGAGCTACTAACTTCACTAATCTTAGACCACCCAATCTTTCTTGATTCAGTTTCTTTTGTTTGAGGGAAAAGATGAGCCAGTTGACGAAGTGAATCGAGAGATCGCCACTACCTCGATAAATGTGGAAACCCAACCAAAGACAAGATCGCTCGACAACTGGCACAGCGTTAGAGGCGTGGAGATGTTCGCTTTAACATCTCCACAAAACAACAGCCGTAGGCATCCTCACTATTTGTAAACAAACATCTTTATTTTCAAAAAAAAACTGTAATGTTTGATTTGTGGAACTAATTGTCTAAAAAAAGTCCACTGCTGTATTCCATATGGCATCTGCATTTTAAGCACTTTGTGGACTTGTGGACTTGTGGACTCGTATTCTATTTTTGTTTGTTTATCGCTATCAAAAAAAATGCCTAAATTTAAGATGCAGTCCACTTAGTCCAATAGTCCACAAATGGGGTTAAGCCCATATACAGCAATCATTCTAGCTGTGGACTCATTCGTCCACTTTAGTGTCCACAAAATTGCGCGTTATATTCTAAAGAGCGATCGCTACCCCGCGTTATACCCTTATTCATTGCTTGTAATTCCACAAACCAAGAACGCACCGTTGCTGCTTGGGGACGAGATTTACCATTATATTTTTGCTGCACAT
>JBFRWK010000048.1:0-24328 GCA_051439545.1 Xenococcaceae cyanobacterium
GCAGTAAGAAAAAAGCGTTGCAAACCTGCTTTGGGACGAAGACGATGGAGTACGGAAGGATATTGATTAGTAGAACTCATAAAGTAAGCGCGGATAACTGGTTAATTAAAATGATAACCATTATTATACAATGAGTATGATTATCATTCTTGTTATTAATCCACAGTGGCACTACCTAATTATATAGACCTAGCGATTATTGGGGCAGGAGTTCAGGCACTAACGTTAACCACCCACCTCTTACAAAAAAGCGCGAAGTATAATCATAAATTTTTAGTTTTCGATCCCAGTCAAACTTGGCTGAGTCAATGGCAGCAACAATTTGCAGCACAACAAATTCCTTCTTTGCGATCGCCGGCGGTTCATCACCCTGATCCCAATCCCCATCAATTAAGAACTTTTGCCGAGCATAGACATAACGAGTTATTTCCCCCTTATGATAGACCAGGGACAAAACTATTTAATGATTTCTGTAATGAAGTCATTCGTCGGTGGAAGTTGGCAGATAAGGTTTATGCAGCTAAAGTTATCCAGATTCTACCAATTAAACGTGCTTTGCGTTCCCGATTTCAACTGGTTTTAGACACGGGAGAAACTATTATTGCCCGTAGAGTGGTATTGGCTACGGGAAGTGGAAAAATGCAGTTTCCTGATTGGGTAGAGAAGATTGCCTCAGATTACCCCTCAGAGAGATTGTGTCATTCTCAACAGGTAAATCTCAACCAACTTAACGTCACAGGAGAAAGAATTTTAATTGTCGGTGGTGGATTAAGTAGCGGACATTTAGCCAAAGGTGCGATAAATTTGGGTGCAACTGTTACTTTAATGACCAGAAAAAGGTTACAAGAAAAAATCTTTGATGCCGATCCTGGTTGGTTAGGGCCAAAATACCTCAAAGCTTTTCATGCTGAAACTGATTGGTATGTTCGTTATGAGCAAATACAGCAAGCACGTAATGGTGGTTCAATAACTCCTGAAATGATGCTGAAATTAAACCAAGCATCTCATCAAGGCACAATACGGATCGAAGAATGCTGTCAAGTTAGGACTGCACATTGGCAAAATAATCTTTGGCAGGTTTATTGTGACGACGAAAGTAAACATCCATTTAACCGTATCTGGTTGGCTACTGGTACGAGATTTAGTGCAATAGAACATCCTCTATTGCAAGAGGTACTTGAAGCTTATCCCACAGAAATAGTTAACGGTTTACCCATACTAGATAAATATTTACGTCTCCCCAAGTCCAACTTTTTTATTATGGGTGGTTTAGCCGCTTTACAAATTGGTCCTGTTGCTAGAAATATTCATGGTGGGAAAATGGCTTGTCGACGTATTGTGCCAGCAATTGTTAAACCCAGTTTGGCGATCGCCTGAATTTCTCTTTTTTTGCTTTAATGCAATCCGTAGGATGCGTAGAGTGCGACCACTACTTGATTAGAAATATAGATTATCGAATTGAAGCTATGATAGTACATACGGCTCAAATCTCAGAACGTCATCGATTTTACATAGCAAGGATAATTATCTTTCAATTTCTCATCTGTAACAAATGGCTAGAATCTTTCCTCAAGCAAGCCCTCAAAATACTGGCAGTACTAGAGCTGAACCAGATATTTATTGGAGATTAAAAAAACAATTATCAGATGCTTTCGTAGTGATTCACAGTTTGCCTTGGTTAGCTTCAGTTGCCAAGGAGATTGACGGTCGTTTTGTTCCAACAGGCGAAATAGATTTTATCGTATTACATCAAGAACTAGGCATTCTGGCGGTAGAAGTTAAAGGAGGAATTTTTGGTTACGATAAAACCGAATTTGTATATAAAAGAACAGGTCAGAGAATAGATCCTGTTCGCCAAGTAAGAAGAGGAACACACGCATTATCCAAACTATTACATAATATTGGTGCAGGTAGTTGGCGAATTGGCTACTGCCTTATTTTTCCTCATTCTGAGATACGAGAAAAAGTTCCTATTGCATTGACAGATTTTTCTTTACAGCCTCCACAACCTATTTCACTTGATATAAGAGATATTAATACTCTTGGACATCAGATTCAGGAAATAATGGGCTATTGGAAGAAAGCACTCAATACATGGCAAATAAAAGAACAACAATTTGAGAAATTGATAGATGTATTGTTACCCTCTGCTGATTACACTCCATGTTGGCAGACAAGAATCCATAACGATACTATAACTTGGTTAAAGTTAACTCCCGAACAATCAAAATGTTTGGATAGAATTAGTCAAGAAAATCGTTTAGTTGTTACGGGCTTTCCCGGTACGGGTAAAACACTTTTATTGATTGAACATACGCGAAGGTTATCAAAGTTAGGACAAAAAGTACTTGTCATTACCTACAATGTTTTACTTGCACAACGTTTAAAGGATGAACTATCTGATATTGATGTAGAAGTTTGTACTTTTTATGAACAATGCCGTCGAGCCAGCGAAATTACAGGAAATCAAATTCCCAAGTTTAGCAAATCTCATGATATCGAAAACAAGAAAAAAGAATGGTATTCTGTCACTGCACCGAATATATTAAGGCAGGCTATAGAAGAAGAAAAATTACAAAACTATGATTCTTTGGTAGTTGATGAAGGTCAAGTTTTACAAAGTGATTGGCTGCAAACACTTACTCAGTGGTTTAATAAAAAGCAAATAATAGTATTTTGCGATTCAACACAGGTATTTAATTTTGAACAAGCAAATTATCCTGAAGAAATATCAAAGATAATCGAAGCAAAATCTCCCTATACACTTACTATGAATTTACGTTCTCCTTACAGTATCTTTGACAGGATTATGCAAGTAAGGTCAAGTGAGTATCAGCAAACTTGCCCACGACCTTACGAGGCGGATACTTTAGTAGAGAGGGTTATTAACGATACCAGAAACGAGTTGAAAACAGTAGTCGATCAGCTATTTGAAGAAAAAATATCGCCACAATCAATTATTATTATTAATGCAACTTTCGGGTTTAATAAAAAAGAAAAGTATCGTGATATTGAAGTTGTTAGTGCATCAAAATTTCGTGGTTTAGAATCACCTATTGTTATTGTTTGGGCTGACGGAAACACAGATGACGTTTCTTTATTATGTGCATACACTAGAGCGACCAGTCGCTGTATTGTTATTTACGATGCAATAAATATGCTTGAGGGACGATATCAAACCTTCGGTAATATTATATTGAAATCAGGTAATATAGAAGATATTCAACAAGAAGCAAAATTGGGACTGACTTCTGGAATACTTAAGGAAGAAAATTTAAATTTAGTTCCTATTTCTAACAAGACAATAGATTTATTTTGGTATCCTGAGTGGGGTGGTTGGATAATTTATCCTAGAGAAGATAATCAAGTAGCACAATTAATGTGGGCATATCATTTGATTGTAACTACTAATTATCCTGTATATACATGGAATGTATACGATAGAGGAAATATTATATATTATGAATCCGTTGAAAAAATAGATGATTCTTCAGGTAGAGGATGTAATCTGAACTACTGTGACAATTGTGAATTAGTAACGCCCTTTATTTCAACCTCTATAAATCAGCTTGATGAATGTGCAATTTGCTTATATGAAGAAAATGAAAATGTAATTACATCTGAACAAACTAAAATTCAAGCTGAATTTGATCGTATTTTAGGATTGGGTTCAACGGCCTCATCAAAAGATAAGCGAAAATTAAGTATTTTCTTAATGGCACTAGGTCGATGGAACACTATTGCTCAAGAAAAGAAACAAAGTTTAAATTTCGATTTACCAATAGCTTCTGGAACTATTGGCTATACTGTTGCCCATTTGCTAATTATGGCAGATATTCTTTTATGTTCAGACGGCATATTAAAACTCAATGAAGTAGCTACAAAATATCGCGATAAATGGTGTCCCGATCTTGTCCAAAGAATAGATGATAAATCATGGAGGAGTATCGTCGCTCGCGGTATGAATACTTGCTTGCAGCAGAAATTAATTGAAAAAGTAAGTAAAGGAATTTATCAAATAAAGCAGGACGACGTTTTGTTTGAGTAAGATCGGAGAATGGAAAAGGAACTATAACTACATCCATCGCCTTTTACAAATCTTGCTATGTTTCATCTATATAAAAAAGGTAGATTATTGTCATTGGTTGAGTAAAACATGGTAAATATATTCAATCATCTTTTTGATAGTGATAGCGAGCTTGCAGAAAATAAATGCGATCGCTTTTCACTTTATAAACTAAACGATGCTCTAAGTCGATACGACGGGACCAAGTATCGGAAGCTATGTATTTCAAAGGTTCGGGTTTACCAATACCTTTAAAGGGATCGCCATCAAGAATATCTGCAACTAAATCCATAATTTTATCTCCCTTTTTAGGTTCATTCTGATACCACCAAAGCAAATCGGCTTTAAAATCTGGACTAAATAAAGGCGTATATCCTTTAGGAGATTGTTTCTGAATCTCTGAATTAGATTGCTTTTTCTCCTTACGACTCAATACCCAACTCCTGCTTTAATTCATCTATCGTCTGAGGTTGAGCTTCCTCTGATTCAGACCATAGCAGCGCACGATGCAATCTACGAGCATTTTCAGGAGAACGAAGCAAATAAACACTCTCTAACAAGCTAGAGAGTTCATTTTCGGCAATTAACGCTACATTTTTACCATTACGACGCTTAATAATAAATATTTGTTGTTGGTCTGTTACTTCATCTAAAATACTGGCTAAATTGGCTCTGGCTTGAGAATAGCTGGTTTCTTTACTTAACACGACCGCTTGGCAAATAATTGTACAACTTTATTGTACGTTAATAGTTTGTGTTTTAGTTCAATTTATTCTCGATCGCTCTCGGTACTATAGCCGTACACAGTTAAGTTAGTTTTACCAAGTCAAAAATCAAAAAATAGGGTAATCGATAACAATCCTCCAAGTCTGGATTTTTTTGCACTTGTTCGAGTGTAGGGCTAAGAATAAAATGTGGAAGGATGTGGCTTGAGCATCGTCCTGAAGCAACCTTATTAGAATCCCTTCGGCTTTAGCCAGGGGAGAAGTCAATCAGAATCAATTACCAGAACGGCAGCACCATTAATTTTACCTGTTCGTAAAGCATCTATTGCTTCATTTGCTTCAGATAAAGGAAAAGTAGTAACTTCAGTTTGAATGGGAATTTGCGGTGCTAAAGCCAAAAAATCTTCGCCATCTCGGCGAGTTAGATTGGCAACAGAGCGTAAGACACGTTCCTCCCATAAAATTTCGTAGGGAAAGCTAGGAATATCGCTCATGTGAATACCAGCACAGACTACTATGCCACCTTTAGCAACTGCTTTAAGTGCTGCGGGAACTAATTTACCAACGGGGGCAAAAATTATTGCTGCGTCTAATTCTTCTGGGGGTAATTCGTCAGAACCGCCAGCCCAAACTGCACCGAGATTACGAGCAAACTGTTGTCCTTGAGTATCTCCCGAACGAGTAAAAGCATATACTTGTTTGTCTTGATATTTAGCTACTTGAATTAAAATATGGGCAGCAGCACCAAAGCCATAAAAACCTAATTTTTGGGCATCTTCTGTCAGACGATAAGAACGATAACCAATCAATCCCGCACATAATAATGGTGCTGCTTGGATATCTGCAAAGCCTTCGGGAATTGGAAAACAAAAACTCTCATCGGCTACAGCATATTCAGCATAACCACCATTAAGATCGTATCCTGTAAACAAAGCGCGATCGCATAAATTTTCTCGACCTGCCAAACAATAGCGACAACAATTGCAAGTATGTCCCAACCAGGGTACACCAACGCGAGTTCCCAATTTAAATTTAACTGCTCGATCGCCTGTTTCTACTACCGTACCGACAATTTGATGACCCAGTACTAAAGGTAGTTTCGGTTTGGCTAATTCACCGTCAATTATATGTAAATCGGTTCGACACACGCCACAGACATGAACTTTTATTAATACTTGTTCGGACTGGGGTTGGGGTACAGGTATCTCTCTTGCTTTTAGTGCTTGACCTGCCCTATCTAACATCATGGCACGCATAATTAAAAACAAATTAAGTTAAACTAACATCCGATAACAAAACTCTCACAACTTCCTCAAAGTTACAACCTATACCTTAATTAGATAGAGTTTTTATACTTTATAAAGCTTCATGAATGGGAGTGTGAGAATTTATGCCCAAACGCCAAAATCTAAATCGCCCACCAACATCAAGCCCTTTGAGTTGGACTCTAATTGCTACTTCGATTTTCTTAATTATATCTAGTCTATTTATATCTCCAGCGAGATTACCAGAGTCTCAACCTTATAGTACATTTATCGACTTAGTAGAAAGCGATCGCGTCGAGAAAGTTGTGATTGGTTCTAATCAGATTAGATACGTGCTTAAATCAGAACTATTAGAAGAGGAATCAGAACAGGTATTTACTACAGTACCAGTAGCTCAGGATACAGAACTACCAAAGATTTTACGCGAGCATCAAGTAGAGTTTTCGGCAACTCCTGTCGATAGTGGGGATGGATTTTGGGGTTTTCTCAAACTATTATTTTTCTTCTTTATAATTATTAATTTAGCTGGTCTATTATTTAATCGCACTCAAGAAGGGGGAGCGAGTAGTCCTTTTGCCATTGGTCGTAGTAATGCGCGAATTTACTCCGAAGGAACTATGGATGTCACTTTCGATGATGTGGCAGGAGTTGATGAAGCGAAGACAGAATTAGCAGAAATTGTTGATTTTTTGCAACATGGGGCTAAATATATCCGTTTGGGCGCAAAAATCCCTAAAGGAGTTTTATTGGTAGGGCCTCCAGGTACGGGTAAAACTTTACTAGCAAAAGCGATCGCGGGAGAAGCTAAAGTACCTTTTTTCAGTATTTCTGGTTCGGAATTCATCGAAATGTTTGTCGGGGTGGGTGCATCGCGGGTGAGAGATTTATTCGATCGCGCCAAAAAACAAGCTCCTGCTATTGTTTTTATCGATGAGTTAGATGCACTGGGTAAATCTCGCGCTGCCTCTGGTAGTTTGATGGGAGGTAATGACGAACGAGAACAGACTCTCAATCAATTGTTAGCGGAAATGGATGGATTTGAACCCAATGCAGGTGTAATTTTGTTGGCTGCTACTAACCGTCCAGAAGTCCTCGATCCTGCCTTATTACGTCCCGGTCGTTTCGATCGCCGTATTGTAGTAGATCGTCCCGATAGGTCGGGAAGATTGGCAATTTTAGAAGTCCACGCCAGAAAAGTAAAATTAGCCGAAGATGTAGATTTAGACAAACTAGCTGCTCGTACCCCTGGTTTTGCGGGGGCAGATTTAGCCAATTTAATTAACGAAGCTGCTTTACTAGCTGCTCGTAAAAATCGCCTTGCTGTAACCATGGCAGACTTTAATGAAGCTACAGAAAGAATTCTGACAGGATTAGAAAAAAAATCGCGAGTACTTAACGAAATAGAAAAGAAAACTGTCGCCTATCACGAAGTCGGTCATGCGATCGTCGGGACTTTGATGCCTGGTACGGATAAAGTAGAGAAAATATCTATTGTTCCCCGTGGTATCGGAGCATTAGGCTATACATTACAATTACCAGAAGAAGATCGTTTTTTGATGATCGAAGACGAAATTCGCGGTCGTATTGCTACTCTGTTAGGAGGGCGTGCTGCCGAAGAATTAATCTTTGGTAAAGTATCTACAGGAGCGAGTGACGATATTCAAAAAGCTACAGATTTCGCCGAACGTTATGTTACCCTGTACGGCATGAGCGATCGCCTCGGCCCTATTGCCTTTGAAAAAATACAGCAACAGTTTTTAGAAGGCATAACTAATCCTCGCCGTCAGGTTAGCCCGTCAATTGCTGAAGAAATCGATCGCGAAGTTAAATTAGTTATTGATGGCGCACATCAGATTGCTAAGACAATTCTCGAAAGCAATCGGGAACTATTGACAACATTGGCTCAAATTCTTTTAAAACAAGAAATTTTAGAAGGTCAACAATTGCGATCGCAACTCCAAAAAGCTCAAAAAACTGTAGCAGTAGATCGATGGTTGCAAACAGGAAAATTGACTCAAGATAGTCTATTAGAACTAACTGCTAGTAATAACTCTAATCCCAAAGTAACAAGTAATTAGGGGTTGCTGAAAAACTTGAGTTTCAAGACATAACCTTTGAAAAAGCTATCAGTTCTTAGCTTTTTTTCCATTCCGAGCTTTTGAGAGAAAGCATTATTAATAAAATAAGTGCGATCGCATTACCGCCAGACCAACCCTGCATACAGCAATTGCTCGACAACAAGACTAAAAAACATTTAAGTTATACAATGTATAATTAAGTTGTAGCGTAATTCTGGGTATTAAATTGAAAATTGGTGTTGTACTTAGGAAATGGGGTAATAGTGTTGGGTTAAGAATTCCCGCTCAGATTTTAGAAAGTCTCGATTTAGAAGAAAATTCTCAAGTAACTTTGGAAGTGCGGGAAAATCGTTTGATTATTGAAAAAGACAATCCTTTGCCGAATCTGGATGAAATTTTAGATAGTATTCCCGATGATTTTGATTATCCAGAAGATATCTCTGAGTTTGTTGATAGCCAAGTAGTTGGCGAGGAATTACTTTGAAAACGATTAAACGAGGTGAAATTTTAAGAATTAATCTTAACCCGACTCAAGGGAGAGAACAGCAAGGAGAAGCTAGACCTTGTCTTGTTTTGAGCAATACCAAGTTTAACGCCAAAAGAAAGGGGATAGTTATTGTTTCTCCTATAACTAATACTATTAAACCTGAAATTAAGACTTTAGTTTTGCTGCCATCCGATCTAAAAGTAACGGGTTCTATATTAGCAGAACAAGTCCGAACTCTAGACCTTAATAGGCGATGGTGGAAGAGTACGGGGGTTTTGTTAGACAAAGATTTTGTCGATCGCGTTACTCATATTGTTGCTCAGCTAATATCTGGATAGGCTTGTTCTAATCAAAAATATTTTTAATAAATTATCTGGCGATGCAGTCAACAAATCTTATAATGTACTTAAATCCAACTGTGAGGAGGAATATTACCAAATCTTACTGAGATCTTGCACCTGGAAATTAACTCTTGGTTGAGTCAAAGGCGTGATGTCAGTCCGCAGTCCGCAGGAGGATTAATAATTAGTTATAAGTAGAATTAAAGATATAAAAGCTTTTTTTTCCTCAATTATGATTTTTTTAGCTTCTATTTCTTGACTTATACCCTCTTCCGTCTGCGGACTCCCCCGAAAACTTAAGTATTCTTGTAGTGATGCAAGATCTGAATCTTACCTCAACTTTGATTCATTCAGGTTCATCGAGGTCGAGCGGTAATTTAAAATATTTAAGTGCTAATTAATACAAATACTGGCGTAATGTAATTTTTGCTACTGCTTAGATTAATTGTAACATCTAATTAGATAGTACCGAGTTGATTCATGAGAATATTACTGGTAGATGATGATGAACAGTTGATGGAAATTCTAGCAGAACGACTAATCGAGCAACATTATGCAGTAGATATTGCAAACAAAGGCGAAATGGGTTGGGAATTCGTTTTGCTATTTAACTACGATCTAATCGTCTTAGATTGGATGCTGCCCGATCTCGATGGGATTACGCTCTGTCAGCGAATTAGGGCTGAAGGCTATAAAATGCCTATTATGCTCTTGACCGCAAGAGATCGCCATACAGATAAAGTTATGGGACTCGATGCAGGGGCAGATGATTATGTAGTTAAACCTTTTAATTTTGACGAACTGACTGCTAGAATTCGCGCTTTGTTAAGAAGGGAAATTAATGTTTCGTCTCCTATTTTATACTGGCAAGAGTTGAGTTTAGACCCTAAAACCTATGAAGTTAAATATAAAAACCAGCTTGTACCTCTCACACCGAAAGAGTATGGTTTGCTAGAATTATTTATGCGTCATCCCCAGCAAGTTTTTACTCCCACAGCTATTATCGATAATCTTTGGTCGGGGGAAGACCCCCCAGGAGAAGAAGCAGTAAGGACTCATGTTAAGGGTCTGCGTCAGAAACTCAAACGCGCTGGTATGAATAAAGATACTGTTAAGACCGTTTACGGTATTGGTTATCGCCTCAAATCTCCTACTGATAAAATTCAAAAACAAACCAGTAAAAAGATAACTAAATCTCAACAAATTGCTCGTGCCTGGTTAACCTTTAAAGATGTCACCTTACAAAGATTGGCTATTTTAGAAAATTTAACTACAGCCCTAGCAGAAGATAAAGTCAGTCAAGAATTACAAACAGAAGCCAAAAGTTCTGCTCATAAACTAGCAGGTTCATTAGGAAGTTTTGGCTTTCCTGAAGGCTCAAAAATTGCCAAACAAATTGAAAACTTATTAGAAAATAGTCTAATCGATCGCGCGGAGTGCCAAGAAATTACCGAACTGATAGCCTCTCTCAATAAACAATTGCAACATCAGCCCCTAGAAGATACAGTAAAAAATACTCTAGACAAAAATATTTCTCTGTTAATTATCGATCGCGATCCTAATTTTAGAGAACAATTAGCTAAAGAAGCCGACAAAAGGGGGATGAAAACCTATACCGCATCTAATCTTACTTTAGCCCAAGAAATAATTGACAGCGAATCTTTAGCTGCGGTGCTTATAAAAATTATTTTTCCCGATGGAGAAGATTTAGAATTTTTAAAACAGCTACATAAACAGAGAATCCAGTTACCGATCGTCACCATCGTTGAAGATGCTCAGTTGTTAGATCGCCTAGAAATAGTGCGCCAAGGTTGCCATCTTATCTTAGAATATCCTATCGCTCCGAGTGTAGCAATTTCTTCTGTTATTGAATTGTTACAGGATATAGGGAAGGGAGCTAAAATTTTAATTGTTGATGACGATCCACAGGTATTATTACATCTTAAAGTAGCTCTACAGCCCTGGGGGTTTGAGTTAGTTACTCTAGATCGACCAACTCAGTTTTGGCAAGTTTTAGAAGAAACAAAGCCAGATGCATTAGTATTGGATATAGAGATGCCCGAAATAAACGGTATTGAATTGTGCCAAATTTTACGCAGCGATCGCCGTTGGCAACAGATACCAGTTTTGTTTCTAACCGTGCATCGAGAGCAAAAAACCCAATATCAGGCTTTTTCCGTAGGTGCTGATGACTATATCTGCAAACCAGTAGTGGGGTCAGAATTGGCAAATCGCATCTTAAATCGTCTCCAAAGAAACCGAATCATGACTTGAAACTCTGTCAAGGGTTAATCTGGCAATGTTAGAACCAATTTAACAAGCTAGTGGAAAGTCACTAGGCAATTTCTCAAATAAATCAGCATTTTTGGCAGCTACTTCATGCCATTCTTTTACTACTGCTTTAGGTATATTTAAATGAGTCGATTTGTTATTTTCTATAGGTATTTCCAGAGAAAGATCTTCTGTTGGTAATTTGAGGAGAATATTTTTTACTTCGTATTGTCCGATACTGGGTAAAGGTGATTTTCCGAGAAATATATCTGGTGCTTCATAGCGATCGCTAGGAGTATTAATTATTAAAGGTTTTCGTGACTGAAGATGAGGATAACCAGACAGTACCGACAATCTAAGATTTAAAGAGGCAAACTCTTGGGTAGGATTTACCTGAGTAAACAACATTACTTGCCATTTATGTCCTGTTTCATCCTTCAATACTTGCTCGGAACGACAGTGTATTTGTCCTGGTGCAATATCTTTCTCGGTAATAGTAGCAATTGCTGGTTTAATTGTTAAAAGGGCAATAACAAAAAATAAAATAATAGTTGTCATTATCAGAGCGATCGCCCATTTTAGATCGTATAAAATATTACGTAACATCTAATGCACCTCCTACAGCAGTTGTCTATTGGGTAGACCATATCGATCTAATGAAGTAGCGAGTAGCGAGTAAAAATTGAGTCTATTCATCTCCAATTTGTCGTAAATTTCGCTTTGAGAAACTCACCACCAAAATAAGTACCTAAACAAAATGAATTACATGGGTTTGGGTTTGTCGCTATCAGTTATTAGTTTTTTATTTCCATACCATACCCGCGCTCGAGCAATTTATTTTGCACAGCTTCTTAGTTTCTGATTCTCTAGCACTAATTAGGCACTCATTAATAGTTAAAGTTTTAACTGCCACTGTCTATTATTATTGATTACCTCTAAAATTATCTATAAACAAAGAGTTTGAGAATGTTGTGAAGAATACTTGACTTAATTAATTGAACTCCACAACCAACGAATTATTAACACTGTTAGAGTAGCAAATCCAATCACCATTGCTGTTAGAAGAATAATTAAGCCAAAGATAAATAAGCGATCGCTTTTGCGTTTATCTGAAGTAATATCTAAATGTTTTTCTAGTAAGGCAATATTTCTCACATTTGCTTTCCAACCGACATCGAAAAGATCGCCTAAAACTGGCACAGTACCTATTACCGAATCGAATACGAGATTACCTACCATTTGCCCTACAACTTGGCGGGGTAGTCCCATCCGCGCAGCTTCAACAACGATATAAGCTCCCAACGCTCCTGCCATAGTATCTCCACCACCAGGCAGCAATCCCAAAATAGGGTCTATTCCTATACGATAGCTAGTTCCAGGGATAGGAATAGCATTATCTAGTAATTGGGAAAGACGGCGGAGATTATTGACCTTGGTAGGATGAGGCTGTGACATCAAGAAAAAATTCTCGCGAGTTAATTTGGCTAAACTAAAGTTGACTTCAAGTACTCACTCTATCGGTTTCAATCTTTGGAAATTATACTTCCTTAGAGGATTATCTTTTGCTTGGTTTCCCATACCCACTATCATTTTGTTCTACCAAAGTCACGGACTGGATTTAGAACAGGCGATTTTACTTAAAACTATACTATCTCTATCTATTCTGCTGTTAGAAGTCCCTTCTGGATATATCGCTGACTTGCTAGGGCGTAAGTTTTGTTTAGTAGCGGGTAGTGCAGTTTGGATTGTTGGCTGGTTATTTTACTGTGGGGGAAACTCTTTTGCAGCTTTTGCGATCGCTGAAATTTTAGCGGGAGTTGCTGGTAGTTTGATTAGTGGTGCAGATACCGCTTTAGCCTATGAAACCCTCTTGCAGTTGGGCAGAGAAAGTTATTACCGTACCCTAGAGGGTAGACTGGTTGCCGTAGCAGGAATTAGTGAAGCTCTTTGTGGCATTATCGGAGCAGCGATCGCCGAAATTAACTTAGTCTATCCTTTTTATCTCCAAACAGCTTGTTTGCTTATTTATTTTTGCTTGGCACTTACATTAATCGAGCCAAAGCGTCACATCGAAGTAACTAACAAAAAACAAACCCAGAGTTTAAAAACTATTGTAATTGATGTTTTTTTTCGCAGTCCCCGTTTGCGCTGGTTAATTCTTTTGAGTAGCACTTTTTCTACTGCCAGTTTCTTAATTGTTTGGCTATCTCAAAGCTATTTAAAACAGATAAACATACCAATTGCTGCTATGGGTTGGGCTTGGGCTTTGTTTCATTTGTTAATGAGTTTGGCTTCGGTTAATGCCCGTAGAATAGAAACCGCTTTGGGAATAAAGAAAGCTTTTTTAGTTATGGTTTTGTTGGTGGCTCTTGCTTACATTTTGTTAGGTAGTATTAATAGTATTTGGGGAATTGCCTTCATTGCGATTATCTATATAATTAGGGGATTAAAATCGCCTCTTATTTTAAACCTAATCAATCAGCAAATTCCTTCAACTATCAGAGCTACTGTACTTTCTCTCAATAGCTTTGCCTTCCATTTAAGTTTTGCACTCTTCGCACCCGTTATCGGTGCAATCTCTTCGTCTTATTCTCTGCCTCTAGGTCTATTTGTTGGTGGTTGGTTTTTCTTGGTAATTGGTAGTCTGTGTTGGTGGTGGCTGGTAAAACTAAAAGTGATTAAGTAGCGGTATGGTATTTATTTCCCAAAATCCTAATCTTGTGTAATAAAAAGCAAAACTGAAATATTACTCAATGACGAGTTACTTCCCCTCACATACAACTTTTTCGTGCCGACCCTAGGTATATTTGCGGTTGCCAGGCACTCACCTAAATATCATAATTATTGTGCATAATATTAATTAGCTTAATTTGCTAGATTATCTCGATCTTACCTAAATATAGCTCGATCCCCATTTTGTTTACATATCTAAATTATCTTGTAAAATATTTTTTGATGAAATTATTCTTAAGATAGATATTATCAACACCCGTTTTATTGCAAAATAGTAATATAGCCTAAATTAATTAAAGCAAATCCATTTTTACTAAATCTCTAAGCAAAACTAATGTACACTACTTCTTCTGCCAAAGAAAAAGAGTTAACTCTTTGTTGTTACGAAAACAAAACCAAACAAATACAAATCGGTCGCATTTCTAATATTTCTGCTTGGTTTTTCGAGCGAGTTATTTTCCCAGGACAAAGAATGATTTTTGAAGCTCCCCTAGAAGCAAAATTAGAAATTTATACAGGGGAGACAATAACTGCTATGTTGAAAGAAAAAATTAGTTGCGATCGCTTACAGATTCATTCTTTCTTAAATTATCGTTTTCCTAATTAGACTAATAACTAATTGAGGAATATCCAAAAATTAAAACAGAGACATAAATTATGAAACTTAAAAATTAATTAGCTTGACTGGAGTAGGGAAGAGCTAGAAGAATCGGGATTTAAAGGTGGACGAAGACATAAATAAATTAAAGTACCGAATAAAGGAATAAAAGTGACTGACCAAAAAACCCAGGAACTATCCATCTTTCTTCTAGATAAATCATCCTTTAACAAAACTGGTAGAAGTAAACATAATAAGCAAAAATCCAAACTCATTACATGAATAAATCTATTAGTTTGCCACTGTTGACTAAAATCAGTCCAATTACCATAAGATAAGCCGAAATAGATAAGCGCGATCGTACCTATTGTCAAAATAATTCCCAGCCAACGAGAGTCTACGATCTTAAGTAATAAGTTTTTTTCTCCATTCCAATTAGGATTAGATTGTCTTAGGGCAAGGTAAGGCAAAATAGCAAAAGCTCCTACTCCAAAAGAAACGGTTAAAAAAGCCCAGGCTGGTAATTTTTGTCCGACTCCATCTATCAATAAAAAACAACCATAAATCATAGGTAAAATTCCCATTAAATTAAATAAGGCAATAATGAGTGGGTTAATGTTTTCCCAATTACCTGTAGATAAATTGATAATTAAATCTAGAGTATCCGCTCGATCTGGAGGAGCAAATAAAAAAGCATAGCCAATAAATGTAATCCAGAGAGAAATAAAACCGATGGTCTTAAGCACAATATAAACCTTCTTGTTATAGCAAACTACGGGAGATCGTTAAGTTTAATTTACATGAATTATCGATCGTTTCTTTAAATCCAGACTCTAATCTATTTCTTGCGGTAATTGCTTCTGACAATTATGTTCCAATTCGTGTAATACTATGACATATTGAACATTCTCTTGCACGATTACCTAAGCAGGAGAATGTTTTAATTTGACTACATTTTTATTTCTATGGGCAAACAGCGAGTATTATCTGGAATTCAAACTACTGGTAATCTACACCTTGGTAACTATTTGGGGGCAATCCGTAACTGGGTAGAAATTCAAAGTCAGTACGATAATTTTTTCTTTTTTGCCGATTTACACGCAATTACTGTTCCCTACGATCCTAAAACTCTAGCCGATAATACTTATAATTTGGCTGCTCTTTATCTTGCCTGTGGTATCGATTTAGAATATTCTACAATCTTCGTACAATCTCATATTTCTGCTCATAGCGAATTAACCTGGTTACTTAACTGCGTCACACCCCTTAACTGGTTAGAAAGAATGATTCAGTTTAAGGAAAAAGCAATTAAACAGGGAGAAAATGTTAGTGTTGGTTTACTAGACTATCCTGTATTGATGGCAGCAGATATATTGCTTTACGATGCAGACAAAGTACCAGTAGGCGAAGATCAAAAACAGCATTTAGAATTAACTCGCGATATTGCTGCTAGAGTTAACGATAAATTTGGGTCAAAAAAAGAAACAGTTCTTAAAATACCAGATCCTTTAATTCGGGCTGAAGGTGCAAGGGTAATGAGTCTGACAGATGGAACTAAAAAAATGTCTAAATCAGACCCTTCAGAAATGAGTAGAATTAGTTTATTAGACAGTCCCGATGAAATTAAGAAAAAGATTAAAAAATGTAAAACCGATCCTTATAAAGGATTAGTTTTTGACAATCGAGAACGCCCAGAATGCCATAATTTACTATCTCTCTATCAAATTTTAGCGGGTAAAACCAAACAAGAAGTAGCGATCGAATGTCAAGATATGGGTTGGGGACAATTTAAACCTTTGTTAACAGAAGTAACCATCGAATCTCTCAAACCCATTCAAGATAAATATCAAGAAATTATGGATAATAAAGATTATCTTAATTCCGTATTACGAGAAGGAGCAAGCAAAGCAGAAGAAGTTGCCAATACTACCTTATCTAGAGTAAAAAATGCATTAGGCTATTTGCCTCCATTATAGAAACTAAAAACTAATAAATAATGACAAGTCGTTTACGCCGTGCTGTTATAAATAAAGAATTTTTGATTACTGCTGAAGTAGCCCCCCCTAAAGGCGGAAACCCAGCGAGAATGTTAGCAATGGCAGAAAAACTCAAGGGTAGAGTTCATGCAGTTAATGTAACCGATGGCAGTCGGGCAGTGTTGCGGATGTCCTCTGTAGCTGCTTCGGTAATTTTATTACAGCATGGTATTGAACCAGTATGTCAAATTGCTTGTCGCGATCGCAATTGTATTGGTTTGCAAGCAGATTTGATGGGAGCATCTGCTTTGGGTATTAGAAATATATTAGCCCTGACAGGAGATCCAATTAAAGCAGGAGATCATCAAAAATCTCGCTCGGTTTTTGAATTAGAATCGGTAAGACTTCTTCAAGTTATTAATAAACTGAATCGGGGTTTCGATTTTAATGATAAACCTTTACCAGACGAACCTCTAGACCTTTTTGCTGGTGCTGCTGTAGATCCACAGTTGAAAAGTTGGTCTGGTTTGCAAAAGCGTTTTGAGCGCAAAATAGAAGCAGGAGCGCAGTTTTTCCAAAGTCAGATGATTACAGATTTCGATCGCTTGGAAAAATTTATGAATCAAATTGCCTCTATTGCCGATAAACCGATTTTGGCTGGTATTTTTCTGCTTAAGTCTGCTAAAAATGCTCAGTTTATCAATCGTTATGTACCTGGGGTAAATATTCCCGAATCTACAATTAACAGATTAGCAGCAGCTAAAGAACCACTTAAAGAAGGAATTAAAATTGCTGCCGAACAAATACAGTTAGCTAAGAATTTATGTCAGGGAGTTCACTTAATGGCAGTCAAAAAAGAAGACACGATCCCGCATATTTTAGATTTAGCAGGTATTGCACCTATTAAAAACTAAATAAAATGGCGTTGGTGAGTGCGTAATACTCTTCCCATGTTGGATTAGGTGATTAGGTAATTGCTCATTACTTACTACTTACTACTCACTACTCACTACTCATTACTGATTTCGCTTTTTGCCTTCTATATTCAGCAACGCCGAAAAATTATTATTCTTCCCGCTCATCGGCTTCCGAGCAAATTTCCCAACCTTCTTTGAGGAGAAAAATAACAATCGTCAAACCCACTAGCGGATCTGCTTGCCAAAATCCGAACCAATAATTACAGCTTAAGCCAACTAACAAGGCGAGTGAAAGCCAAGAGCAAACAAGGGTTTCTTTAGAATCAGCAATTAAGGCTTTACTATCGATCGCTTTACCAGTTTGATATTTCTGCCAAGCTAAAATCGGCATGATAATCAGAGAAGCGATAGCGAGTAAAATTCCCACTATCGAAGGCTGGGCGACTTCTTGAGTAATTAATTTTTTTCCCGACTCGAATAAGACATAAATTCCTAAAATCCAAAAGGTGATGGCAACCAATTTAGTTGCCTGCCGTTCGATTTTTTCCTCTATTTCTCGATCGAGACGGTTATGTTGTTGTAAACGCCAAATCAATACAAGCCCCGACAGAGATTCAACAATGCTATCGAGTCCAAATCCAATTAAGGCAATGCTATTATTAAGACTGCCAAAAGTAATGGCAAGAATTGCTTCGAGAACATTGTACCCGACAGTAAAATATTCCAACCATAGACCTTTTCTATAGAGATTTTTCACCGACAGTAACCTCGCTTGACGGGACTTAAAGCTAATTCGCCAAAAAAATTAAAAAATCAATAGTTTAAGCTTAATACACTGAGTTGCTCGACATCTTCTGGATTTAGTTGCCAGCCTATAGCTCCTGCATTTTCTTCAGCTTGTCGGGGGTTTTTTGCGCCAGGAATAGGAATCACGTTTCCTTGAGCTATCAGCCAATTAAGAGCTACCTGAACAGTTGTTTTTTGGTATTTTTCACCAAGTTGTTTTAATCGATCGATTAAGGGTTCGATCTTACTCAATCCTTTAGGGGAAAATTTAGGATCGAGTTTTCTTGCTCCTTGTACTTGGCTGGCTGTATCTGGGGTGTATTTACCAGTTAATAATCCTTGATCTAAAGGACTATAGGCAAGAATAGTCACTCCTAGCTTATGGGCTGTTTCTAAGATACCGTTTTGTTCGATTTTTCTAGTCAGCAGAGAATAACGAACTTGATTGACAGCTAAAGGAACATCATATTTTGCCAGAAGGTCATGAGCTTGTTGCATCTGGGTTGCGGAATAGTTACTTACGCCAACAGTTAGGATACGTCCTCTTTTTACCTCATCTGCTAAAGCTTCCATCAGAGTCCCTTGACCCATAAAAAAGTCAAAAGGCATATGCACTTGATACAAAGCAATCTGTTCTACATCAAGTCGTTTAAGACTAGCGGTTAAAGCATCAGCTACCGCTTGTTTATTAAATCTCCAAGGCAAAGGAAAATACTTGGTAGCTATTTGTACGGGTTGGGAAGTTTGCTTTAAAAATCTTCCTAAAAGTCGTTCCGATTCTCCCAAACCATAAACTTCGGCAGTATCGAAAAAATTCGCCCCACCAGCTATAGCAGCTTCAAAAGCTTTCTGTACTTCTTTTTCGCCGTAGTCAGAGCCATAACCCCAGAACAAGCGATCGCCCCAAGCCCAAGTACCGATACCCAAGGTTGGGAGAGAAATATTACTGACAGATAATTTAGTTGCTTCCATAAGCGCAGCCTAAGTCGATCGTTTTACATTACTTTACAATGATAAAGTTATTTTGTCGTGCCGAAATCCAACTTGCGCTATAGTCTTACAAAGTTAAGGAACGGACACCTAAGTAATTCCACTTTATTAAACGTTAAATGGTTAGGCAAGGCAAAAGGCAACATAGAGTTTTAATCATTTAAAGATTTTTAGTTTAATTAGGTTGACCTACTTACTAGTCATATTCTTGTTACCGCTTAGGGAGTAGTGAGTTTTTTTAATCGAGTCTTAGCTATATTAAAAAATAATTCTCTATTTATTTAGCTACGGCTAAAACTATGATTTTTCCTTGGTTCTCAAAACTATTTTTGTTGTTGTTAATTTCTACTGGTTTGCTTTTAGGTTGCCAGAATTCGAGGCAATCATCTGTTAATGAGCCTACTGAAAATAGCAACACCACAGAGGAAACAGAGCCAGAATTATCTTCCCAGCGGGTTGAAATTAAGTCAGAGGAAGATGCCCGAATAGTACTGAAAGAAACTCCTCTATTGGAGGCAGATACATGGACTGGCTATTATAACTCTACTATGCAGGAAAATAAGCCCGTGTTGGATGGAGCATTTCAAATTGTTTCTGAGGGAACAGTACCAGATTATGATGTACCAATACAAATAACCTATACAGGACAGTATCGAAAAGGAGTTCGATACGGAGAATTTATCGCTACGGTAGATGGGGTAGAAGCAGATACAGAATACACACTGGTGTATGGAGAAAATGGTAATTGCCAACGGGGAATAATTTACCAAGAAGGTGAAGGAATGGTGGATGAGCAAGTTGTAGAGAAGCCACGCTGGTGTACCTTTAAGATGCTTCGGGATACTCTCTATGGATTATGAAAATTCAAAAGCGATCGCCTATTAGCCATTAGCTATCATATTAGAAGCACATTAGAAGCACAATTCCAAGATACATCATGGCTTCTTCTAAAATTGTCACTGAAACAAAAAGATTGCTCCTGCGACATTTCACCCTAGAAGATGCAGGGGATTTAGCTATTCTCCAAGCCGATCCTGTAGTCATGAAATTCCTACGCCTCCGAAATTACGAAGAAACCCTAAAAACTTTAGACTGGATCTTTAACTGTAGCCCAGTCAAGGTTAAGTTAATAAAGGCTGAAAGTTATACGAGATAGGGGTTAAGAAGCCAAAGAAGGCGAAAAGTAGGTTGTATAATTGCTGAAGTTGCTAACTGAAATCGCCCTTAAGTGTCATCAGGAGTAGAAAAAACAGCTATTTTGAGGTTTAATCAGGGGGAGAAGCGAGCAAAATTTTGATGGATTTTGGCTCGAGTTATTAACTAATATTCTCATTAACTTGAGAGAGAGAAGATCAATTTGGCCATTGAGTCCAAGGGAGCTTTTTTCCTGGTGCGCCAACATCAAACCCTCCCTTGGCAAGAGACCAATGCCTTGGTTGAGGTAGGAAGTACCGAAGGGGGAGTGGTGTTTGAGCAGACAGGAGTGGTCAGTTACGAAGGTCAAGAGCTTCATTGTCGCCGAGTTGTGGTGCAATTAGACCAACCGACGCGGGATGGGGAGACCGAAATCGCTCTGTTGACTAATTTACCCGAGACCGATGCCCCTTCCGTCTTGGTAGCACAATAAACTAGGTAATTCGCGAAAATTGACTTCCAACTAATTTTTTTCGCTCACTTTCACTCTTTCTTTGGCTCTAGTTAACAATATTCTTGTTTAACTACTCCAACTTATTGAGAATGGCTCCATTTTCTTGAGAATCATTGACGTGACCTCACACCACCTTGACTGGGCTGTTAATACAGACCCTACTTTTTCTCCATCAGTAATTATTAAAAGAATTAAAGGTAGAGCATCTCACCATTTAAGAAAAGAATTTCCCCAATTGCTTAAGCTACCTACGTTATGGACTCCTAGTTACTTTGTGGCGACAACTGGTAATGCTTCAACTGAAACGGTTAGAAAATATATTGAAAATCAAAAAGGTAATTAGGATACATGGAGTTAAAACTCCGTTTCGCTCCACTGCCATTGGTTAAAACCAATGGCTAACTCTCGCTCAAATTATTTATTGTTTATTGAGAAAATTATACCATGTTTCAGGACGGTTAAAACCGTCTAACCTGAACGGTTCGCTCGTTTTCATGAGGGGCTGCGTGCTGAATTTAGTTCAGCACTTTAAAAGCCCCATCCCCTGCTTGAAAGACAAGGGCTTTCAACATCGCTGTTCTGTAATCGTTTCCCAAAAGCGAGTAACTAATCGCGAAGTGATTTAAGACAAAAGCTAGCAAAGAGCAAGAGCTTCCCACTAGCTTACCTTGAAAAGATTAATTATTGTGTCTTTTTAGATTTTCTCAAGAATATTTTTCTTCATCATAAGGTTCACCCTCAAAAGGTTGTACTCCCGATTTGGGATAATCATCATCAGTAGGTGAGAAAAGCCTGGAAACTCCTTTGAGAACAGATTGAACGGTATCTCGTAACCATGTTAAAATCTTCATACTTTTTACCTCTTCGATCTAAATAAATTATATCGTCACCTACTCACACAAAATCGCTAAAAGCTAGCTAATCCTACCTGCCATCTTTACCTTAGGCATAGTTATATTTAGAACTCCATCAATGAGTTCGGCTCTAACTTGGTCTACTTGGATTTTTACTGGTAAAGGAATACTACATTGAAGCTGTCCGTAATGTAGTTGCGAAGGAATTAGCTCTTTTTCTGCTGTTGACTTGTGATGGTCGTGAATTCCCGAAATTGAAATAGATTCGGGTTCGGCATTAATATTTAAATGTCCGATCTCAACCCCTGGAACTTCTGCTTTAAGAACCAAATTTTCATCGGTTTCGTTTAGTTCGACCGCCGGACACCAACTTTGACTTTGTTCGTTCATATGAGATTATCTCCTAAGGCTGTCATGGATGAAAAACTTATGACAATTCGTATTTATCTTTTCTAGTTTTAGATTAGGGAGAAATCTTGAAGAACTTGTGAGGAAAATTAATAATAATTTTTTAATTTTTGTCTTAATTAAACTACACAATATTACTTTTATCAAAAGTAGAAAGCTTGTTTGAGTTATTGGCAGTAGCCAAGCTAGGTTTAACGTTGATTGTTTTAAGATTAACCGCTACAATATGCTTGGTATAACTTACACCGCGATATTTAAGCTTTATAGTCGGTCGAGTAATTAAAATTGTCTGCTGAGATATATTTTCCCTAGATAATTCTCGCTCCCCATCTATTTGAGTCAACAAAGCGATCGAATTTGTCTCAAGACGATTTTCTTGGCAAACTGAGGATTTTAGAGAATCTCCCTGCTGAGGTTGAATATGTTTCCCTTGCAAATTTTCACAAGAGCGAGCGGGCGAAGCCCGCCAGTCAAGCTGGGCGCGTTTTTTCTGTTTGTCTGATTGTAATTTAAATTTTTTACAACGTTCTAAATATTGAATTATATTAAAGTCCCAACAAGCTTCTAAACGATCGAGCTTATATCTATGCCAAAATCTAAAAGGATTAATAAGTCTTACATAAAGATCTGGGCAAAATAATTGTTTAAAATATAGTTTAAAAGGAAAACCTATTTTTATTTTTTGTTTTTCTTTCGTTTTCATCAATAATTCTCCTATGCTAGCTTTTATTTTCAGCTTAAGCTAACAAGTTGAAGAACTTGTGAAGCACAGCTTGCTTGGAATCTCTTGCTGTTTCTTGCCACTAGCCCTTCGGGTTATACTCTCCTACTGTTACTCGGGTTTTGAACCAACACGAGTCCAGGTAGAATAGGCAAACTGATAAGCTTTGATGTTAATAAAACCTGCTTCTTTTAGTAATTTATCTGGGTCAATTTTAAGCCATTGCTCTTTATAGGGTTAATAACAGTTAACAAAAATCTGAAACAATCTCAACATATCTTGTAAAATCTGTAGATATGGCCAAAAGATTTATCAAGATAGGAGAAGCAGCCAAAATATTAGGCGTGTCGATAGAGACAATGCGTCGTTGGGAGTCATCTGGAGAGTTAGTACCTCACAGAAAAACTAAAGGGGGGACAAGATATTACGACATTAACAAACTTGCTTTAGCAGAAAATAATGATTATCCAACAGTTTGCTATTGTCGAGTAAGTAGCCACGACCAGAAACAAGACTTAGAAAGGCAAAAGGAATTATTGGAAGCTTATTGTGCAGCAAAAGGTTGGAGAAGTTTAGTAATTTCCGATTTAGGTTCGGGAATGAATTATAAAAAGAAAGGTTTGCAGAAATTGTTAGAAATGATTCTGTACCGCCAGCTTAAAAGGCTGGTTTTAACGACAAAAGACAGGTTATTAAGGTTTGGTTCAGAATTAGTTTTTGCTTTATGTGAAATTCAAGGGATAGAAATAGTAATTATTCATCAAGGAGATGAATCTAGTTTTGAGGAAGAACTAGCTCAAGATGTACTAGAAATCATAACAGTTTTTAGTGCCAGACTCTACGGAAGTAGAAGCAAAAAAAATCGGAAACTCATGGAAAGTTTACAAGCCGAAGGTGATAAAATAATAGCCAATCTAGAGAATAAATAAAATGCCTCAAAGAACTACCGTGACCGAACTACCAAGAGAACTGCAACTTTTTGCAGCCGATGTGTCTCGGTTAGTTTATCCGTGCCGTGTGGAATACGTTAACAGGCTTTTAGCAGGGGAAAAAGACAGTTTAATTATTAAAGATATTCAAGGGAAATATGAAATAAATAAACGTCAAGCTAATGCTATTAGATGTGAAGCCCTCGCTGCAATTAGTTCGGCAAAAGAAGGTCGCAAGGAACATATTAAACAACTTAAAGACCAAATAAAATCGACAAAAAACTGGCTGAAAAAACAGCAAAAGAAGTTAACCAAGACTGCTTTAGCCTGTAATTTAAAAACTAGAAGAAGCTGGAAAAAAAATCAACGATTTGCTATTCATAATAAAAAGCGAAGATTATTTTTATTAGAAAATAAACTGAATCATCTAAAATCTGCTCCTCTTAGAGTAACAATTGGACAAAAGAAAACTCAATACATGGTAATTGGGAGTAAAGGAGAAAGTTTTGGTAATCAAATAGCTCAGTACGACGGT
>JBFRWK010000049.1:0-16583 GCA_051439545.1 Xenococcaceae cyanobacterium
AAGTTGGGTTAGAGCAGGCACTAGCCAAATTAAAGCGATCGTCACCATCATAGTTAAGAAGACAACTATGACTCTAATCATGTGCGTTCAAACAATGTTAGTTGGAGATTCATAAGCAGGATGTCAACGGTGAGGAGCATAAAGAGCCGATATTATACTACATAACGATTCACATTTTAGGCGATAGAACCTCATCGGCATCTTCCCACACAATCAAAACTGAACAGGGAGCATGGTGCGTTACATAATTACTAATACTGCCCAGAAACATTTCCTTCAGTCCCGTCAGACCTCTGCTACCCACTAAGATTAGGTCTGCTGACCATGTTTGCGCCAGTGAGCAAATTTTACGCCCTGGATAACCGAAGGTTTGCTTAAATTCAGTCTTAACTCCTGCTTTGTTTGCTTCTTCTGTGAGCGACTGCAAAAATTCTCGTCCTTGCTGTTCAAATTTCTGCCACTGCTCTCGATAAGCTTCTAGAATAGTTTCGACATTGGGATTGTATTTTAGATCGGAGTAAATAAATGGACTTGGATCATCCTTTTCTTTAGAGGATAAAACGTGCAATAACATCAAACTTGCTCCTGTTTTTTTCGCCAAGGACAGACCCGCTGCAAAGACTTTCCTGCTGGTTGTCGAATCATCTATGGCTACCAATATTTTGTTAAACATCTTCATTTCCCCTACTCTTAGGGCGAATAATTAACGCCTATTGTTAAGATTTCTGATATACACCGAGCAACTCGGTCTGCTCCAGAATATGATCCACCATGGCTTTCTCCAACTCCTCTTTAGTCGAACCTGCTGGTAAATCTAGTTCGGTATCGAGAGCGTAGAGCTTGAAAAAGTAGCGGTGTGTTCCCCTGGGCGGACAAGGCCCACCGTAATCGTTGCGCTCCCAGCTATTTTTACCCTGGATACCAGGGGCAGAATCTTCTTTAATTTTTTCTGTCGGTTTGATGTTCCAGATGAGCCAGTGATTCCAAGTCCCCATCGGTGCATCTGGGTCTTCATTGATTAGAGCTAAAGAGATAGTGCCTTCAGGGATGTTGCTGAGGGTCAAAGGCGGGCTGATGTCTTCTCCCTGGCAAGTATATTTTTGAGGTATCATTGCTTGGTGAGCGAATGCTGGACTAGTGAGCTTCATCATTACCTCCTGGGTGTTGACCAATTGGTTGAAAAGTAAAATGGCTGTGGCAATAACCAATGCTTTGAACAAAACATTGCTGCTCATCAATAGTTCGACTACTCCTATCTTCATTATAGGCATTTGTTATTGACTGGTTAGATTGCAGATATATCTCTTGATGAGGGGGCTAATATTAGGTTAGTTTGAACAGTTAAATATTTTGAAGTAGGGATGCACGGGACTTGCGGACTTAGGGAATAACTTTATTTAAAGTAATTATTTGTACTTGATATAACACGGACAACCTTTGTATCTGCACCGCACTATTCAACCCCAAATTTATGATGTTACCGCCTTTTATGGTGGCTTAACAGCTAAAAAGTAAGTAGAGATCGCGATCGCTTTCCTAAAGTCCAGTTAAAACTTGCCAGTTAGTATTCTGTTCTACAGCAAATTTTACTAAAGTACTAGAATCATCATTGTCGTCAATTAATAAAATGGAATTACAGTTCATATCGTACTAAACTATTTCTGTAATTTGGAGACAAGGGAGAAATTGATTAAAAATTTACTTTTGCGCATAGGTTTAATTGATAAAACCTTGAAAATTAAAATTTTTCCCTACTCGCTACTCACTACTCACTACGCAGCACACTCACTACTTAAAAATCTACCAAGCAGGATCGTCATACAGATTAATGGTTAATTCTGGTGTACCAATTGGCACAGAGCTAATACAGGCACAAATAGTATTACCATCTCCTAGCTCTACTTCACAAGCATGACAAGAACCCATCAGACAGCCAGTAGGAATAAAAATTCCCGCTCTTTCTGCTACTTGTAAGATGGGTTCTCCTGGCTCTGCGTCAATAGTAATGTCGTCTGGTAAAAAGCGAATTTTTATACTCATGCCAAGATTACAAAAATTAGTAGTAATGATTTGATAATAGCGATTTTAGATTCAAATTTGCTTCTACTAAATTAGCAATACTATTTAACATTTCTTCTCTTTGATCTCGGTAATTAGCAATACCAGTTGGTAAAGATTTCATACCCCTTTGTTGCCGTAAATGATTTAACCAAGAGCGTCGCCAAGGGCCATTGTCAAACAAACCATGGAGATAACAGCCCCAGATAGATTGACTTTTATCCACTAATCCCAATCCTCGATCGTCAAAAATCGAATTATAATTTGCTTCTGTTTCTTGACCTTTATAGTGAGGAATAATCCGAGTACGTCCTTGATGAATTTCGTAGCCATCTACGGGTAATCCTGGTTGGGGATAATTAGACACCACTTGCCTTTGGCGAGCAGTTTTATTGGGCGTTAAAATTGTACTGAGGGGGAAAAGACCCAATCCTGGATATTCACCACTTTCTCCTTCAAATCCTTCAGGATCGATAATGCGCTGACCGATAATTTGATAACCACCACAAATTCCCAGTACTGTACCTCCCGCAGCAGCATATTCCTGTATTTGTTCTGCCATACCACTCTTTTTCAGGGCAATTAAGTCAGCAATAGTGGTTTTTGAGCCAGGAATAATAACCGCATCGGGATGACCTAGAGATTGTCTGATATCTATATAGTTAACAGATACTGTAGATTCAGATTCGAGAGGATCGAAATCGGTAAAGTTAGCAATTCTTGGTAAACGAATAACGCTGATATTAATATTTTCAGGAGAATTATGGGTCGATCGCTCCAACAAATCTAGAGAGTCTTCAGCAGGAAATAAGGTTTCACTCCAAGGAATAACACCCATCACGGGAATACCCGTACGTTGTTCTAGCCAGGCAATTCCTGAAACTAATAATTCTTTACTTCCTCTAAATTTATTAATAACGATGCCTTTGATTAGCGATCGCTCATCGGGATCTAATAGTTCTAAAGTACCAATGACATGAGCAAAAGCCCCACCACGATCTATATCTACTACTAAAATAGTAAGCGCATTGAGATATTTAGCAACCCGCATATTAGTGAGGTCGCGATGTTTCAAATTAATTTCTGCGGGACTACCAGCACCTTCACAAATAACTAAATCGTATTCGATCGAGAGACGATAGAGAGATTCTTGGATTACTTCCCAGCCTAGATCGAAATATTTTTCATAATATTCTTTGGCAGTGGTAAGACCTACTGCCTGACCTTTTAAAATTACTTGAGAGGTCATATTGCCCTGGGGTTTGAGTAAAATTGGATTCATCTCTACTCTAGGAATTACTCTTGCTGCCCAAGCTTGAACCGCCTGTGCATAGCCAATTTCTCCCCCAGTATTAGTTACATAAGCATTGAGTGCCATGTTTTGACCTTTAAAAGGCGTTACCCGCCAACCCTGTCTGGCTAAGATACGGCACAACGCAGCAGTTAAGAAGGATTTTCCTGCATGGGAAGTCGTCCCCACCACCATTATCGCTTTCATCACTCAATTTCTCGCTGGAATACATCACCTTTATAGCAATTAATTAAGCAAAATTAAGGATTTTATCCGAACCAACGACTGAGCCAATTTTTTAATCGATCGAGCAAAGAGGGTTTGGGTAAAGATTTATGTTGTTTTTGAAATTTGTCTACTATTTGTCTACCCAAAGGGGTAAGACGAAAACTATCGGTCAAACCTTGGCCATCTACTTCTCTGCGCAAAAGACCCACCTGAATTAGCCACATTAGCTGTGCTTCTGCATCAGATTCTTTTAAGGGTTTTTGGCTATAACCATTTTTGACTCCAGTGTCCTCGGCGATAGTTGGCAGGGGGACACTCTGATGTACCATAGCTGTAAATAAGTCTAATTTAAATGCGGTACAACATAAAGCTCTTTTGGCTCTAATCAAAGTGCGATCGCTATATTGGAGTTGTTCTGGTTGCTTAACAGTCATTCCCTCTGAAGTCCTATTGCTTAATTATTTTTAAGCTATTAGCTATTAGCTAAGAGCTACTAAATATTGCCTACAATTAAAATGTTGCTTCTGTCGATCCTATTAGATGTCAATTTCTTCAATTTCAACTTCAACTAATATTATGGCAGGGTTTCACGCTCTGTCCGATCCTTTACGCCTTTCTGTAATTGAATTATTAAAAGAACGAGAGTTATGTGTTTGCGATCTTTGCGCTTATTTAGAAGTAAATCAATCCAAATTATCCTTTCATCTGAAAAGTTTGAAAGAAGCTAACCTGATAAATCCTCGTCAAGAAGGACGTTGGATTTACTACAGTCTCAATTTATCTCAGTTCGAGCGTTTAAAACGATATTTAGCTGAGATCGAAGCTACTGCCGTTATCTCACCTCGTCCTAATTGTCCAGAGTAACCAGAATAGATAACTTGGGGAAAAGCAGGGGATAGTCTTGGTAAATTTAACCTCTGCACTCTTTTACCCCTTCTTAACTTAACTAAATACGCAAATTCATCATTTTCTCTACTGCTTCAACAATTTGTTCTGGCTGCACGATGGTTAATCTTTCTAAAGTACCGTTGTAAGGAGTAGGGATATCTTGAGAAGATAGACGTATGACAGGGGCATCTAGCTCATCAAAAAACCGGTCGTTAATTGACGCTATTAATTCTGCTCCAATTCCCCCAGTTTTCATGCATTCTTCGACGATAATCACTTTGTGAGTTTTTTTAATTGACTCACCAATAGTTTCGAGATCGAAGGGTTTGAGGGAGATAAGATCGATAATTTCTGGATCGTAACCTTGTTGTTCTAATTTTTTCAGGGCTTGGGTACAATGGTGACGCATTCGAGAATAGGTAAGGATAGTGACATCTTTGCCTTTTCGGACAATTTCTGCTTTATCCAATGGCACCAAATATTCATCTTCTGGTAAATTTTCCTTGAGATTGTAGAGAAGTACGTGTTCAAAAAAAAGAACGGGATTATTATCTCTAATCGCCGATTTTAGTAATCCTTTAGCATTATAAGGTGTAGAACAAGCAACTATTTTTAAGCCAGGTACGGCATGAAAATAAGCTTCTAATCTCTGAGAATGTTCTGCACCTAATTGACTGCCTACACCGCCAGGGCCACGAATTACCATAGGGATGGTAAAATTGCCCCCAGATGTATAGCGTAACATTCCTGCATTGTTAGCAATTTGGTTAAAAGCCAGAAGAAGAAAACCCATATTCATTCCCTCAATTATGGGACGTAATCCTGTTATGGCTGCTCCTACTGCCATACCACAAAAACTATTTTCGGCAATGGGTGTATCTAATACTCGAAGCTCGCCATATTTCTTATATAAGTCTTTAGTAACTTTATAAGAACCGCCGTAATGTCCCACATCTTCCCCTAAGACAAAGACGGTGTTATCTCTCGCCATTTCTTCGTCAGTAGCTTCTCTCAAAGCATTAAACATTAATGTTTCTGCCATAATTTTGATCTCATATCTGCAAAAAACGATCCTATCATTAGTTATAGGTAAATGAACTCGATGTTCTTGCAGTTACACCGTTTTTATTTACATCTCTTCTGTAACTAAGACTAAAGGCATTATTTCACTCTGAGGAAAATCGACTACAGCTTGTGCTATTTTGTCACGAATAGCATGGGCTACAAGTTTGCTAATTACTAAAATTTCTTGATGAGCATTATATTGATAGATAACTTCGTAAATCTTTTGCTTTTTTTTAAGACGCGGTTGTTGTGGTGCATAGACTTGTTTGGTTTTTTTCTTGATGTAAATTTGCGGTTGTTGGGCTTTATCTTTTAAATCTGGTACTTCTGCATGAGGATTAGACCAATATCCTTTATAAATATGGCTAGTGGTATTTTGATAAAGCCTTAAACAGGGTAAAAATGGAATATGCAAACTATAAAATTCTGCTTCTTTCTTAACCTGAAAATAGCCCCACTCTTTTTCGCATTTTTCTAGTAATTTATCGATCGCTAAATTTAAAGAAATCAAATTGGTTAGTTTTTCGCCTGGATTAGATATAGTTATAGTCATTTAGCTTTAAATAAAATCAGTTAATAATTCCTTGGGAGCGAGCAACAATTATCGATCTTTACCCAACTGATTTGCTAACAGTTAGAAATCAAGGGCTAATTTACCTACCTCTGCTAATTTTACAAGAATATCACTATTATTTGCTGTTATTAAAGTATCTTGTTTAATCTAGGAACGATCTATCTGAATTATATAATGATTAGTGAATTACAAGCGTGCTTTTTTAAATAGAAAGATACAAAAGATGAAAAACGCTCTATTTCCATAGCTAAAAGCGTCTGGGGTTTTCTAAAATTTTTGTCAATATAAATAAATTGACCGATGAAACCAATAAAAATAAAATACCTTAGTTATAAAAAGAAAAATGTTATTTCTACTTTATCTTTTGTATACGGCTTAATCATTGCTTTAGTACTTAATTTTATTTTAGCTAGTCAAGTTAGTATCAAAGCTCAAGAGAGTCTTAATCTTAAACCAACTACTTCGGCTGCTGCTTGCTCTCTCATATCTGAAAAAACAGCCCGAAAATCTCCAAGAGAAAACCCAGAGGAAAATTTTGACTTTGAAGAAGCAGTATTTGTCGCTCCACCCAATCCTAATGGAGTAACACAAGTTGATATTGGACTATATATTATTGATATTTCTAATGTCAATTCTGTTGAAAATACTTATCGTTTAGAAGGTTCGCTCGATTTAGTTTGGTGCGATCCGCGTTTTAGATTTAACCTTCAAGAAAAACAACCTCAAATTTATCTTGAAGAAGATGCCGAAAAAAAAATAGAACGCATATGGTGGCCTAGTATTACATTCGTGAATGAGGTAGGAGAATACTTTAGCAAAAATGAAGAACTTGTTATTTTTGCCAGTGGTACTATTGAATATCAAGAAAAATTTAGTGTGGAGCTTAAATCTTTCTTCGATCTCACCAAATTTCCTTTTGATGAGCAAACTCTTTATGTAGAAATAGAGCCTTTTGCTTGGGACGAGAATTACGTTAAGCTGAATGTAAATCAGCGGGCAATAGGGTTTAGCTCTAGTTTAAATCTACCAGAATGGCAAATTGGTGAATTAGAAACTAAAATCGAACAAAATCAAGAAGTTCGCTCCGAAGCATCATTTTCTAAGTTTTTAATGAAAATTACGTTACTGCGTAAATCGGGATTTTATTTATGGAAAGTTATTATCCCCCTGATAATTTTAGTGATAATTTCTTGGTCGGTTTTTTGGATGGCTGAAGAAAGTTTATCCGAGCGAATTAGTTTTTCTCTAACGGGTATTTTAACAGTAGTCGCCTATCAGTTTTTAATCTCAGAAAATTTGCCTAATATTTCTTATTTAACTTTAATGGACGCAATTCTATATCTTTCTTTTATTGCTATGGCATTAACAGTTATAGAAAATATTATCGTCAATGAGTTGAACAGGAAAAATTTAAAGTTATTGGCAATCCACTTAGACCATACCTGTCAATTTGTCTTTCCAATTTTGTATGTATTTTTATTTTTTGTTATTACCTTATTTTATCTAAATAAATAGTTTTGTCTTTCCTAACCCCTTCCCTTGAATTTATTTATGCACATAGGTCTAATATTTGCTGTCAGCACAAAATAGCGATCGCTTGCGATCGCATGACAGCGATTCTAATCTAGTAAATAATACTAAATCCGATTACCAAAATATATTTATCGCTAAAAACCGTGAAATTCACTCAAACCCTTGCTAAAAAGCTACTCATTCTAAATTTAAGTACTGTATCTAAACAGGATTTAGTATAAGGCGATACCTTGACTATATTATTGTCTGTTATAAAACCTCCTCAACCGTTGGGGAGAAACTCCCAGATAGTAACCAATAATAACTAATTGATTAACAAGAGTAGTTTTGAAGACTCCTAGTTTTTGCCAACGACGACTAGAAGTTAAAACAGCAGCAGGAGCGATCGCAATTTTACCCTGACGTTTTAATCTCTGGACAAATTCAAAATCTTCCATAATTGGTAAATCCGCAAATCTACCTACTCGTTCAAATACATTTTTACGCAGAAAAATAGCCTGATCTCCATAAGGAAGAGATAACCAGCGCGAGCGATATTTAACCATCAATTCTACTAATCTTAAAGTTTTGCGCCCATCGTCGATCGCTAATTCAAATGCCCCCGCGATCGCTTTTGGTCGATCTAGTGTAACTTTTATCAAATTGAGATAATCTGGCGGTAACCGAGTATCTGCATGAAGAAATAATAAAATCTCTCCTGTAGCAATAGCTGCCCCAGCATTCATCTGATTGGCACGTCCCTGTTGAGGGGAAAGAATAACTTTAACTTCTGCTGCCTTGGCTAGTTCAAGAGTATTATCTTGACTACCACCATCGACGACAATAATTTCTATCGCTAGATTACCTTGTAATCGCGATAAGATTGACTGGATAATTGTGGCTTCGTTTAAAACAGGAATAATAATACTCAGAAGTGGTTGCTTCAGGGGATGGGAATTAGATGAAGACATAAAAACTTAGCAGGAGCAAAAAGATCGAAGTTGGAGTCAGATTAGTGAATATTGTTAGGATTTTTATTTCTATATTGCGGGTGGTAATTGGCACAATTTTAGTCTTTTTGTTAATTTTCGATCGCAGCGCGATTGCCCTTTCTTTAGAGCAAAGAATCGAGCAATTTCCTCAATGGCAAAATAAACCATCAGTACAAGCAGCTAAAGGGGATTTAGTTTATCCTGAATGGATGGCGGGGACTTGGCAAGTAACTAGTACCCTCAAAGAGCAAGTAGCACCCCTAGCACCAGATATTATTACTCCTGGTTTTGAAGCTAGTCAAAAGGATGTAAATAAACCATATAAGTTTACAGTTCGCTTTGGCAAACAAGATTTAGCTACTCCAGCCAAACCTCTTTGGTTTAGGCAAAATAATTATATCGTTGCCGATCGCGCTTTTAATGGTCAACAGATCCAAGAAGCGTATTTAGGTAAAGACAATGTCCTAACCGTCAAAGTCGATCCCGATAACCCGAATAAACAGATTACTAAACTTAAAGGCGATCGCCGCTTCAGTGCTAAAGTTACAGGCAGAGCCAAAGAAATACCCGAACCAAATAAATTTATTGCCACCGAGATAACTCAACAACTATTTCGGAGCCAAGAGCGGATCTATCTCAATGAAGTTGAAACTACTTCTGTTTATCATCTACTACCATCGGCAGAAATAGAGACAGAGCAAATAACTGCTATTTATTTATCGCCCCAAGACCCAGACTATTTTACTGCTGCTGGTCGTCCTGTAGCATTATATCGTTATCATTTGCATTTAAAAAAAATAAGTTAGGAGTAGGGGTCAACGGTCCTTCGGGTTCGTGCCGTTGCTTCGGGGGGGAAAGCCAAGGGACTGCGTGCGGAACTTGTTTCCGCACTTTAAAAGTCGCGTCAAAGACCGCACTGCTTCACCGTTGACCCCTATCAACTAACAACTAAAGAAAATACCTCTAATTCTTCTTCAATTCCTCGCAATTGAATCGATCGCCCTTGGTTAATTTCTGCGGAATTGAGCCAATTCGCTACTACGGCAGAAATTAAAATGTTGCTAGGTTTGGCTGCTTTTTCCAATCTAGCTGCAATATTTACAGTGTGACCGATAGCAGTGTAGTCTTTTCTTTGTTTGCCACCAAACATACCGACTATTGCTTTTCCTTGATGAATACCACAACGTAATTGCAGAATAGGTGAATTATTTGCCAAAATACCTTGAGCTCGCCAACTGCGATCGAGTTCCCGTAAATATTTTTGCATCGAGCGGGCTGTGGCGATCGCTTTTTGAGCTTGCTCTTGAGGGGGTAATTCTTCAGGTGCGCCAAATAAAGCCATTATGCTATCGCCAATAAATTTATCCACCGTACCTTTTTGTTCAAATACAGCTTGAGCCATTGCCTCTAAATATTCATTAAGTAATATAGCTAAAGAATTTGCCTCTAAATAATTGGATAAAGTGGTAAAACCAACTAAATCTGCAAATAAAACTGTAACTAAATAAGGTTCGGGACTTAAATCTAAGGCTAATTCGCCAACTGCTGCTCGATCGACTATCGACTCTGGTAAAAACCGCTTGAGTACAGACTCAGTGAGATAGTTATTTAACTGTTGAACTTTCTGTTCTCTTTCTTTTAGTTTTTCTGCTTGTTGCTTAGTAGTTTCATATAATTTTGCTTGTTGTACGGCGATCGCTGCTGGTGCTGCTACGGCTTCTACTAGTTCGATTTCGGTCTCCCTCCAACACCGAGAAGAGCTTGATTGCCTTAAAGTAATACTACCAATAATTTCGCCATCTACAATTAGAGGTACGACTAATAAGGCTTTAGCTTTAGAATGCCAGGGCAATTCTTGTCTTGCCTTTTCTTGTTCTGTTTCTAAATCTGCTAATACTACTGGTTTTTTAGTAATTAACAACTCTTGCAAAATCGGATTTTCACTAATAGGAACTGCAGAAGTACTGGGCATTTTTCTTAATTGGGGGGAAATTGCCAGAAGTTTATTCTTTTGCTCGTGGGGATTGTAGAAAGCCACGCAGTTCACGAAGCGGTCTTCTTTTGTCCATAAAGACAGAATACATCCATCTACTGCCAAAGCCTGTCCTAACTCTTGAGTGATAGCTGCAAAAATTATTTCTGGCTCTAAGCTAGAACGAATAGCTGCGGTAATTTTATTCACCATTCTTTCTCTTTGTGCCAAAGCTTGTAATTTACCATAGGCTCTAACTCGATCGATGGCTAAAGCAGCTTGATTAGCCATCATGGTAGCTAATTTTATTGCTTCACTCTCCCAAGTATGGGCATTTTCACAGTAATATAAGACTAAAACCCCTATCAAATCTTGAGAATTGTTCTGACTAGATTTTTGTGTCAGCTTGAGATGTCCCTGTTGATAAAGTAAGGGAAGGGATAAACTAGAAGTAATATTTGCCCGTTGATAAGCCAGACAAGTCGCCAAATCGTAACTTTGATTAGCTTGACAATTTTGCTGAGGAGCTTCAATTACTATTATCTTTTCGGTTATATTAATAGTCTTTTTTAGGGCATTCCAGTCGAAGGTACTCCGCCTTGAGAAGACCGAGCGAAGCGAGACTTGCTCTTGGTCGGGGACCCCGACCGAGCTTCCTCGCTCTGCTTCGACTTCGTCAATTTCGGCGGTAACAGTATTATTGATTGTTGATTTATGATAAACAAAATACTGTTGTTTTATATTGTTTAAGCATAAAATTGCTATGTCTACTTTTAAAACTTGTCCTACTGTCTCGACAATTGTTTGACAAACTTGCTCTAAAGGCAGATTATTTGACTGTCTTGGAGAAGATTCAACGATCATGCAACAGAACAATTCGGAATTAATATAGTCTTTTGATGAACTATAAGACACGATGCTATTATTCCCACTTTCTCTTAAAAAAGCGCATTACCTAAAATAAGTAATTACAATAAATGGGGAAAATTTTAGATGTCTTTGACTTGATGATTTCTCGGTCAATTGACAACCAGGAAAATATCGATATCTCAGAACTTACTATCCGTCCAGCTAGGTATGAGGATTTACGAGAACTTACCGAAGTACTCGTTTATGGTTTTTATCAATTTCCTCAGCCTTTAAGTTGGATCTACTCACTAATAAAATTGGGTATCTATGAAGACTTAAAAAGCCGTTTGCTATCGCCTTCGCCATTTTATTGTTGTCTGATTGCAGTATCTACTGATTCTCAAGGCAAAAAAACTATCGTGGGAACAGTAGAAATAGCAGTTCGTTATCCTTCTGTTTGGTCTCTCGATTTCCAATATACCTATATCTCTAATTTGGTAGTTAAACCTAATTATCGTCGCCAGGGAGTCGGTAAAAAACTTTTAGCAGAATGCGAACAAATAGCTAGTAGCTGGGGCTACTATACTATTTTTCTCCATGTACTTAAAAGTAATGAAGGGGCTAAACGGCTATATATAGAGAAAGGTTATCGGCTCGATCGATCCGAGTCAAGTTGGAGCGATCTTTTCTTGTTTCCTTCTCAAAGACTGTTACTTAGTAAACAGATATAGCAGGTTTTAAGGGAGTGACTTTTTGCCAAAATAATCTAGAATTATTGATTTTTTGTTATCGATCATTCGTCAATATTTAATACTCAGAGGAACACACATATACATATATTGTGTTAATGTCGTTTTTAGAAAGCAGTGGACAGTCAAAACTTAGGTAATAATTATCAAATTAAAAATATTTTAGCTAAACTACAGGCCCAGGAATTATTGGTAGTTAACCCTCGTCGTCGTAATGGTCTGATCGTATATAAAAAATATCATGCTGAATTTGCTGGCCCTGGAGCAATTATTGGCGGTCAGTTCGATTTGGATGCAGTAGATCTTCTCGCTGTAGGTAATATTTCTTTAATTAACCCGAAAACCTCAGAAGATAAACGACAGGCTTATAAAATGCGGAGACAGTGGGTTAAATTAACCAAACAAATTACTGATAATCCCGTACCTACAGAAAGAGCGCAAGTTATTCTCAATCAGTTTGAACATTGGTTCGATCGAGAAACAGTCGCTCAATTACCAGACCATGCTTTTGCTCTTTTGGTAGGAGTTTTACCACAAACTATTAGGAAGGTTCGCAATAGTGAAAAATTTTAATTAAAATCGCGAAGTTATCTTTTATTTTTTCTATAGATACAAAATAGGGGCGAATCCCTTTCGCCCCGACAAAATAATTCTGATTTTCTACCTCATTTAACAACACCTTGGATGGAAGCAATCTCAGTTTCGGGAATTATAATTTGCCGAGCATAGGTCTGAGACTTACTACTCGCCATTTGACTATAAGAGTCTCTTACCCGCTCGTTTACTGCTACAGTTGTCGCATCATACATATGGGTAGCCATTTTGGGATACAATCCTACACCAATAATTAATACTAAGAAACAAGCAGCAATAAAGATCTCACGGGGTTGAGCATCGTTAAATTCTGCTTCTTCAGGTAACACACAACTATTGCCAAAACAAGCTGCTATTTCATTATTGTGTTCTTGAGAACTATTATTGTCCATCGCACAAATGAGCGTAGCTTCATTGCTGTAAAATAGTTGGCGGAGCATGGAAAGTAGATAAATAGGAGTGAGAATCAACCCTACTGCTGATAAAAAGATAACTACGGTACGAAAAGAAGCACTATAAATATCACTATTACTAAAGCCTACGAATACGGCAATCTCACTGACAAAACCACTCATACCAGGTAATGCTAAAGATGCCATTGCTCCTGCTGTAAACATAGCGAACACTCTGGGCATTGCTTGACCTAAGTTACCCATTTTCTCTAAAACCATGGTGTGAGTGCGATCGTAAGTTACGCCAGCTAGGAAGAACAACACGGCAGCAATTAAACCATGGGATAACATTTGTAACATCGCTCCACTAATACCTAAATCGGTAAAGGAGGCGATTCCTAACAGGACAAATCCCATATGGGAAACGGAAGAATAAGCCAGACGACGCTTCATGTTGGTTTGTCCGAAAGAAGTAAACGCGCCGTAAACAATGTTGACTACACCTAGAACAACTAAAATGGGGGCAAAGTAAACATGGGCATCGGGTAATAAACCTAAATTTAAGCGAATTAGTCCATAACCACCCATTTTAAGCAGCACACCTGCCAAAATCATCGAAATAGGAGAGGAGGCTTCGCCGTGAGCATCGGGTAGCCATGTATGCAAGGGGAAAATTGCGAGTTTTACACCAAAAGCAATTAACAATCCACCATACAAGAAGATTTCTAAAGCTAATGGGAATTCTTTGTTGGCTAAGGCTACCATATCGAAGGTTAGGTTTCCTCCGCCATAAATACCCATAGCTAATGCTGCGATTAAGATGAAAATTGACGCTGCTGCGGTATAAAGTAAAAACTTCATGGCTGCATAACGTCTTCTTTTACCACCCCAAATAGAGACGAGTAAGTAAACAGGAATTAATTCTAGCTCCCACATAATAAAGAGTAAGAGCATATCTTGGGCTACAAATACGCCGATTTGAGCAGCATAAAGTAGCAACATTAAAAAATAAAATAGGCGGGGTTTACGATCGACTTGCCATGCAGACAAAATCGATAAAGTAGTTACAAATCCTGCTAACAAGACTAACGGCATAGAAATACCATCAACCGAAACTGCCCAGTTAAGACCAATTTGAGGTATCCAAGCATAACTTTCCGCCATTTGTAAGCTAGAAGTACTAGGATCGTAATTGCGCCAAAAGGCATAGCACATTAAGACAAAGTCAATGATGCCTACACTTAAAGCGTACCAACGTAGTTTTTTGCCTTCTTTATCGGGGATTAGAGGAACAATTAATGATGCAATTAAAGGAAATACTATGAGTGTCGTAAGCCAAGGGAATTGAGCTTCTATCATGAGATTTTTAAGTACAAATACTTTATTACTAGATACTTATATATCTTGAGCTTGGTGTATCTATGTTTGATTTTACTAAAGAATATTAAGTTTTACTAATTAACTTTTCTATAGATAAATGTAGATAAGTTTATTATTATAAAATAATGTGTTTTAAGCGTATAATAAGAGCCAAATTAAGGTATAGAACCTAGCTCAAATGAGCAGTCATCATGACAAATAGACGTAATATTCAACAGGATAAACATCCTCTAATTCGCTTGTTTAAATATGGACGTAAATACAGAGTTTTAATTTGGCAAGCAGCGATCGCATCGGTTTTAAATAAAATTTTCGATTTAGCACCTCCTGCATTAATTGGTGCAGCAGTGGACGTAGTAGTTAAGCAGGAAAATTCTTTAATTGCCCGTTTTGGAATTACAGATATTTTTGGGCAATTACTAATTATTAGTATTCTCTCGGCAATTGTTTGGGGCTTAGAATCTTTATTTGAATATATTCATGAAAGATTGTGGCGTAATTTAGCACAAAATATTCAACATGACTTACGGTTGGATGCTTACGATCATATTCAAGATTTGGAATTGGCTTATTTTGAAGAACGAAGTACGGGGACTTTACTTTCTATTCTTAACGATGATATCAATCAACTAGAAAGATTTTTAGATATTGGTGCTAATGAAATATTACAAGTAGTTACGACTGTTGTAATTATCGGCGCAGCATTTTTTATTTTGACTCCTGATGTGGCTTGGATGGCAATAATACCTATCCCGATTATTTTATGGGGTTCGATCGCCTTTCAGAAAAAATTAGCACCCCGTTACGCCGAGGTTAGAGAAAAAGTTAGTAATCTCAACTCTCGTTTGGCTAATAATTTAAGTGGTATCACGACAATTAAAAGTTTTACGACAGAAGCTTATGAATTAGAAAGACTCAAGATAGAAAGCCAAGCATACTTAGAAAGTAATCAAAAAGCGATCGCCTACTCCGCAGCTTTTATTCCCCTAATTCGGATGATTATTCTAGCAGGTTTTAACGCCATACTTCTTTATGGTGGTATGAAAGTAATCGATGGTACTTTGGCAGTAGGTACTTACAGTGTTTTAGTTTTTCTGACTCAAAGATTACTCTGGCCTTTAACTAGATTAGGACAAACTCTCGACTTATATCAAAGGGCAATGGCATCTACTAACCGCGTTATGAATTTATTGGATACACCAATTACAATTCATTCGGGTAATATTGCTTTACCTAGGGAGTTAGTTGCTGGTGGCATAACCTTAGAAAATATTACCTTTGCCTATAACGAAAGAAAGCCAGTTATTAAAAATCTTTCTTTGGAAATACCCCCAGGTAAAACCATCGCGATCGTTGGTTCGACGGGTTCGGGTAAAAGTACTATAGTTAAATTATTGCTGCGCTTCTATGAGATCGAACAGGGGAGAATAACCATAGATGGCAGAGATATTAAAGATATTTTCTTAGGAGATTTACGTCAAGCTATTGGTTTGGTGAGTCAAGATGTCTTTCTTTTCCACGGGACAGTTAGGGATAACATTGCTTACGGGAATGCCTACGCACCCAGAGAAGAAGTTATTGCTGCTGCTAAAATAGCCGAAGCCCATGATTTTATCACCCACCTACCCCAAGGTTACGATACGATCGTCGGGGAAAGAGGACAAAAACTTTCTGGGGGACAAAGACAGAGAATTGCGATCGCACGGGCAATCTTAAAAAATCCGCCCATTTTGATTTTAGACGAAGCTACCTCCGCAGTAGATAATGAAACCGAAGCTGCGATCGCTCGTTCCTTAGAAAAGATTACCGAAAATAGAACGACAATTGCGATCGCCCATCGACTTTCTACTATTCGTCATGCTGACTGTATCTATGTCTTAGAATTCGGAAAAATAGTAGAACAAGGTACTCACGAAGAATTGTTATCTAAAAATGGGGTCTATGCCAATTTGTGGCGAGTGCAAACAGGAATGAAAGTTAGTTAACGTCAGTTCGGGTTAAGACAAGTAAATGGTCAAGATAACTATCAGCCCTTCGGG
>JBFRWK010000050.1:0-7505 GCA_051439545.1 Xenococcaceae cyanobacterium
ATAATTCGCATCTTAATTTCTATTACCAAAAAACTTAAAAGTCAAGAAGGCTAACCCGCTACCTGCTACCTGCTACCCGCTACCCACCTCTTACCGATAACTGAGCGTTAACCGAACAGTATTGGCATTTGAGCTACATTCACACGCGGCAACATTTAAAACATTAGCGTCAGTGACATCTTTAATTCCTGTGACGAGTACTGGACCTTTAGCATTTAAGGTGGACACCCCGGTATTTCACGAAGTGAGTAGTAATTTTGGGGATGCGTTCTCTGCCATGGCTGAAGCGGAAAGCGTACTTGGAGAACTGGCAGGATTTCAAGCTCAATATTTTCGCATGGAGGACGATTGGAAAGTCCAAAAAAACATATCCGGAAGTGAAGTCAAGCAATTGGAAGCCCAAATACAGGGCGCCAAATATCAAATCGAAGTCGCAAGGCTTGAGATTCAGTCAACTGAAAAGGAGATTAAACAAAATGAAACCATGAACACTTTTATGAAAAGCAAATTCTCCAACGAACAATTATATCAATGGATGACGAGTAAGCTCTCAGGTTTGTTCTTCCAAACCTATAAGCTTGGCCATGATATGGCAAAATCGGCGGAGAAAGCTTTTCAATTCGAGCTGGGGATGAAAGAAACAGATTTCTCGTTCATTGGCGGGATGTATTGGGACAGCTTGCGTAAAGGCTTACTCAGTGGGGATGCTCTTGGCTATGATTTAGACCGCATGGAAAAAGCCTATATGGAGAGCAATAGCCGCACATTTGAAATTGGTAAAAACATTTCACTGGCGGACAAGGAAATACAGCGGGTCCACCGTGGGGAAAACCTATTGCTTCAAGCCAAGTCAAAGATATCAACAGAGACATACAACGAAGGGGTAGAGAGGAGAAAGATTCGGGAAGACGAAGCGGCAGACAGGAAAAACATGGAGGATCAATACAGGAGAGAGCACATATATAGGAAAGGGGATGCAGTAACCGAATTGTACCCTAAGGCGGAGCAGATAGAGTCATTAAACAAACAAAGCCTTGCGAGACGGACCGCAAAAGGTGATGTGGGGCACCCACGCCTGCAATTTCATAAGATCAGGGTCACGGGCACGTTCCGCTTACCGGTCCACGAAGGGTTGGAGCAGCATCGGGAAGATGCCCAGGGGATTAAGTACGTCCGTGAGGGCAGTGAGGAGATAGAAAAAGGAGTGTACAAGAGGGATATAGACACAGACGAGAAGGCCGGGCAGACACGAGGAGGATGGTTTGGGAGTCAAGAGCAGAAACCGGACTATGGAAGAAGAGCAGTAGCGATGAACGAGTTAGCAAGTAACATAGGTGTAGGCGACATGATACCAGAGACAATACGAGTAACTAAAACTGAAGGGAATGACAAAGAGGATGAAAAAGGGTACGTGCAGAAGTGGGTGGCAAATGGTGTTCCATATAGTGTGCAGAAGGCGGGGGGGATGGAGAAGCCGAGAATAAAACTAGCGATAGTGGACTACATAGCAGGAAATCCAGATAGAAACAACACTAACGTACTAGTGGTAAGGGATGAGCAAGGAGAGAAACAACTGTATGGAATAGATAACGATTTAGGATTTCCGGGCGAGCATGGGCAGCGAGAAGAGGTGCCGACCGAGTGGAGAATGTTCACACAGGGGAAGGAGCAGATTACGCAGTTCCGTATAAACGCACTTGAGCCGAAAAAGGAGTGTGCACAGTTGAACGAGGCGCAGAAAATCGACCACAGTAACGGTAGTCGAAATTTTTCCCCCTTAATTAGTTGACCGTCCCGATTGGGGTGCCCGCGTGAAATTGTAGAGCGATCGCCGATCTTGTAGGGTGCGTTAATGAAATGTAACGCACCAACCAACCCGTTTACCAAGCAAGCATCCGCACACAAAATCCCATCAACCCCAGATCTCACCCATTGCCCCCACCGTTTAAGGTAAGTCTCAATGCGAACCTCATCCGCATTTTGCTCATAAAGCCGAGACACCTTATCCAGCATCCGTGACACCGTTTTTTTCGCCACCCCCAACCCCGACGGTGAAAACCAATAACCGAGGAAATCAAACCCCTTAGCAATCCTGCCAATAAACGTCTTATCCGAGTGCTTCTCCACCCGCAACTCTGCCATCAGCTCATTAACCGCCTTAATTGCCTTGCGCAGCTTCCACCGCGTCGGCGCTAGGACAACCCAATCATCCATGAACCGAGCATAAAAGCAGCCAAACCCACCCCCAGCCCCTCCCAGGAGGGTAGCCATTCGGTCATCCAACGGCTTCAAAAACAACGCTCCCATCAATGGAGAAAGAGGACAGCCCAAGGAGATCCCCTGGGTAATATCGATAAACTTGCCCCCATCCGAGACATACCGCCGTAAATAACCCCAAAGCAACGCCAAAACCTTCTCATCATGCACATAACGCCCCACTATCTCCATTAAAATATCATGATTATTACTGGCATAATAGCCCTTCACATCAGTACGAAACACAAACTGATTCCCCGATAAATTCGCAGCAACTTCTCGCACCGCAGCCTTCATCCCTCCACTTCCCGCCAAATGAAACACCCTTTCCGAGAGATGAGGTTTGAGGTGTTCCGTTAAGACAATGGACATAGCCTTTAGCACCAGAGCATCCAGAGAAGACCAATACTCGATAAACTGGTCTTCACTCCAAAACTGTCGTAATTCCCGAAACTGAAAGCTTCCTGACCGTAATTGCTCCTGTAGGAGGAGTTTCTTCTCATCCCACCACTGTCGCACCTGCCACACATCCGAATTGAAATGATGATGGGCGCGTTTTTCACACATCCATCGAAAAGCGGTATCTAAAACATCATCAGAGGCAATCTTCTCAATTAACATGAGGGCAATTTTATCACAAAAAAATCTGTAAATTTCTGTTACCTTGATAGTGTATATAACTCTGACTAGCTATAAATGAAAGCAATTACGAGTAATCAAGCAAAACAACAATTAGATGACATAATCGAGCGGGTCATTCTTGATGTAGAACCGACTATTTTATGTAACGATCGAGGAAAACAGGCTGTTTTAATGTCTTTAGATGAATTTAACTCTTGGCGAGAAACACTATATTTATTATCCAACCCAGCCAATGCAGAACATCTATTAGAATCTATTGGACAAGCTAAATCAGGAAAAAAATCAGTTAAAGAATTAATTGATGAATGAAAATAAGTTTTACCGAAGCATCCTGGGCTGACTATATTTGGCTACAAGAACATGATAAAAGGCTATTAAAAAGAGTTAATTTACTGGTTAGAGACATAATAAGAAATCCATTTGACGGTATTGGCAAACCAGAACCTCTAAAGGCAAATTTATCAGGATATTGGTCAAGGCGAATTAATTCTGAACATCGTTTAGTTTATGAAATTTCTGAAGAGGAATTAACAATTATTTCTTGTCGATTCCACTATCAAAAATAAATGATTAACAGTGCGCTCATTTTGAGGTGATTGCGATCGAGCAGATAAACAGAACAATCCTCCACGCTCACCAGATAAAATAATAATAAGCCATAAAACGACTATATATGTCACTCTCAAGCAAAGGGAAAAAAATCCGCAAGAAAAAAACAGATGCTAAGAAAGCGAAAGCGTCTTCAAAAGCATATTCAGATTCTTCCCAGTCCCAATCCCAAGGAAAAATCAATCCCATCACCGGTATGACCACCGAGGCGGAGATTGAGAAATTGAGCGAGGCACTTGCTGGTGCTTCTAACCTGTCCAAAGATGATGCTGCTTCCTTTCTAAAGCAGGGGCAAGGTCTGAGAGACCTAATGGAAAGTGGTCAGCCCATCTCAAAGTCCGAGCTAGCCTCTTTCAAAGACTCTACGGGGGATATGTTTAAAAAATTAGAGGATGTAAAAGGTTTCGATCAATTAAAAAATCCATTTACCATGACCGAGAGTGAGATAGATCAACAAGAAGAGCAACTCGCTCAGGCGATGGAGAAAGCGGTAAAAGTCCCTTCAGACAATACCAAAAAAATGCTCAAAGATACCTATGCCTTAATGGATCATTTAACCAATACTAAGCGTGACAGGGATTCTGCCGATAGTGGAACTAAAGATGACTCAGATACCAATACCTCTGGCGCTGATTATCAAACCTTACTCAATAACTTCAAAGAGTCTTATAGCCAGCATTATGATGCCTTAGGGTCAAGTCAAGCGGGTCAACCGATTGGTGGTCATTTGTTTAATATGACCCAAGATGAACTGGATGCTGAGATTAAGGATATCAATCAAAAAATAGCAGACTCGAAACAACTTCCACCAGAGGAAATTCATGACTTCGTTCGTGATGCCTATGCCCTCAGAGAAAAGCTATTTGATTTTTCTCCCGCAGAAAATACTGCCAGTACCGATAGCTCTACTACAGACGATCAAGAAGAGAACATTACAGCGGATGAGACGATAGATCAAGAGAATCAGGAGCAAAACTCACCAGACGATCAAGTTGCGAAAAATGAGGTTAATCGAGAAATAGGTAAATTTAACCAAAAACACGCTGGGACGATGGAGAAGCTGGCAATCTCCCGTTAAGGAAAAAGTGCGATCGCCTATCTTGTAGGGTGCGTTAATGAAATGTAACGCACCATAAATACTATTCATCCCAAATCCCTTTTGGCTTTTCTTTTCTGATCTCACTGCCCCAATCGGTTGGATAGATGCCTTGAGCTATAAATCGATGAATGCTAGAAAACCGCCAATCTTGAGGATTATCACATAAGCCATGTCTCACAGGATTATGATGAATATAATCACAATGTTGGGAAAAATCCCGTTCATCACGAATTAAATGCTCCCAAAAGCGGCGTTGCCAAAGATTGCTTTCCCCTCGCTTTTGTCGTGATTGAGAGGTCTCTCGATTAATTGCTAAATCTTGTCCATAATAGAATGCCACTAAGTTAAGGAACGCGATCGCCTGTAGGGTGCGTTCCTTTCTGCGATTATGATTTCAACATTAATTTATGGGGAACGCACCATCCTTAACTTCGGTATAATCTCGGTGCGTTACGAGATACGCGCTTCACATCCTTCATTCTATCTAGATGATTTGGTTAAGTGCCGATCATTTGTTTGGGAGCGTTAAATTGACAATAATGAATAAATTAGATTAGGGTAAAATAGGATTTTTGTAAGAGACCAAAAAATGCCGCAAACAACTCAATTCAATAAAATATTAACTATTTATTTGAAGAAGATATATTTTAACTTTATCTGATAAATTTTTTCTTAAACCAGCAAGTTTTAATATCTTCCATTCTTTAATTTCTTCTCCTCGATTATTTAGTTCCTTAACTGCCCATTGAATCCTTCTAATTTGATAATCTTCTAATGTTTCAGTAACTAATTCTAAATACTTTCTAGTTTTAGGTAACTTATCTAGATGCTTGTCTAATAAAGCTTTCAATTCTATATTTTTCCCAATTCTACCTACAGTAATTCTGATCGGTTTCTCTACTTCCTTTAATTTTCTCACGACATCTTTAACCTGCTCTAAAATTTTCTGATCTCTTTGATTCCAATCAACTTTATTTTCTGAAGCTTTTGGGTTTCGGAGTTTTGGAGAGTTTTTATTGAGCCATTGTTTATCATGACGATAAAGCCAAGCATAAACATCAGGAGCAAGTTTTCTAATCTCAGTTTTCGATAATTCTGGATTTTTTGTTGATAAATTCAGCCAAAGATCTCTTTTATGTTGTTTAATTTCTTTAATATCGGTAGATAATGCTTTTTTAGATTTAACTTGTGGCTTATTCTTTGTCCAAGATGGAGTTAAATTTAGTAAAGCCACATATCGTTTAATAGTATTAGGATCGACTCCTAATTCTCTAGCTGTGGCTCTTAAACCTAACTTCTTTATCTCCACTAACTCTCTAAGTTTATCTTCCCAAACTTGACCATAAGTTATGACTCTACCAATTCTGAGCTTATCCTCTTCTGTCTTATCCTCGCCACTGCGAGAATAAATCATGCCACAGGAACAAGTAAAAGTCCCCAATGGCTTTTTATTCTCTAGACAATGACTAACTTTCAAGTCTGTAATTACTGGCTCAAGATAATGATCTGCTGCTGCATTTAGACACAGCCAAGGAATTCTACCAAAAGGTCTATATTGCCGATTATTCTCAAAGAAAGTATCTAGAGAATTAGTAAGAAACCTAATCATCAACAGATGTCTAATGGAATGAAACACATTACGATGTTTCCTGACAATCTGGGATAACCAATTACAGGTATCTTCATAAGTGACCATTGAATCCATAACTTGAAGAAAGTCTTGACCGTAGAAAAAAACAAAATCATCAATCAGTCTTTTTTGCCATACTCTACCAGTAGAATTAGCATAGCCTCTTTCAATGAGTAGAGTTTGGTATCTCTTGGTAAACCATTCCAAACTTCTACTAGGAAAGGTATTTTCTAGCAAATATAAGCTGTCTTGAGATAAAGTGATTAATTTCTCGGATGTCATCTCACTATAATCATTTTTTACTGAATCAACTCGACAATTATCGAGGCTTGCAGCATGATATTCGTGCTTATTAAACCCTTGAAACGGAATTTCGCTATTTTGTAACACTATCCTGTGAATAGGACAAAATAAAACTCCTGGTACTTGATGTAAACGATGCCAATAAGTTTCACCGTATTTATTTAAGTCTTCTTGCAAACAATCAGGACAAAAGCGAAAGTATTTCGGAGTATTAATGGCACTTGCCATAATACCTGCTTTGTTATGAATATTTCCTCCATAAATTCCTCTCATCGATATTTCGATTTGTCTGGCTCTTTTTGGTGGCAGAAAAGGAGAGTAAAATGGATACAGTGTATGGTGTTGAATCAAACTATCTACAGTAATTGAAGAATGAGGTGGTAGATTTTTAACTAGATTATCTAAGCCACAAGGTAAATCAGCAGTAGCAGTTATACTTCTAGAATTAAACAATTCTTCGATAGTTAATTTGGGGCTTAAGTTACCACTTCGGATTTGATAACGTGCAACAGCACTATAAAGCAACTCCCCTGGGTAAAGTGTCGGGAAAAATCCAAGCATTTGATTTGAAATTAATTTTGTAGGATATAGAGCAAAAAAGCGATCTACAAAAGAGATCTCGTTATTTGTTTAAGCTGCTGTTACTGACTGGTAATCAAGCGACTCAAACCGCCATTGGGGGGCAAAAACAACGGTTTGAGTATTAGGATGTGTTTTGACGGTGGGGGATGCTCTTGGCTAAAGAGCATATCCAACCACCGTGTTGACATCTAAACAAAGTACCTCAAAGCTGATACCAGAACAGGTATATGAAGGTTCAGAAATAACTTGCCAAGTATCTCCTGTAAAGTGCCGAATAACATCACCTTCAGTTAATTCTTCAGCACAAATTTGAGTTGCATCTGATGAATATGCAATCATAGTAATTAGACCTTTTTATTCAATTGGGTTCATAAGAGAAGGCGA
>JBFRWK010000051.1:0-14460 GCA_051439545.1 Xenococcaceae cyanobacterium
AAAATCGGCGTCTGGTGAGGCTTTCACCCCTTTTTGAGCGGTAAAAATTGTCAAAGTCCCGATAAATCAAAGAAAGAGTAATCAGTTTGTCTGGTGATAAGAGATCGCGAGCAATGCAGACTACGGAAGAACTGTCCATCCCTCCCGATAAATGAGAGGCTATCTTCCCATTTTTGATGCGTTCTGCGATTCCTTGACGGAAAATATGGAAAAACTGAGAACCCGCTTCTGGCAGTGTAATATTTTCTATGGGTTGGATATGTTTGAGCCAGTCCCAAGACCAGATTTTTATCGCACTACCATTAGGATGTAACGCTAAAAGAGTCCCAGAAAGAAGTCTTTGAATATTCTCGAAAGCAGTTTGTTCGGTAGCTAACTCAACAAAAGCATAGGGAAACATTAAGAACGAGGCGAGAAAATCCCGATTAATTGAAGCTTGAGAAATCTGTTGCGCTAGTAATATCAAGTTGGTACTAATTCGCAGAGTTTTACCATCACTAATCCAGTACAGGGGATAATTGCCTAAAGGATCCCGCAGTCCGAAAAGACATTGTTTCTTGTGGTCGAAAATAACTAGAGCAAATTCACCTTCAAGCTGTTCTAGTCCTTTGGAGCCATAATGACGAAAGATAGCTAATACCAGAGCTGCATCTGAGGATAAGTCTTGATGGAATGCTTCAGGAAAATGATTTTTTAGGTCATTTTGGTAATAAATGCGTCCCATTAGCACTGTTGCCGTCTCTGTTGTTGAGTCTCGGGCAAATGTAATTAGGGATTCTTTGAGAGATTGCTGAGGAGGGAATAAATGAAATTCAGCCTTTCTATCTGTTTCTAAGATGACTTCAAATCCAGCTCTCATGGTTGATTTATCGCTTAATTTGTTTATTTTATATTGATTACAATAAAACAAGCTTCTATATTCTTCGCTCTTACAGTTTCTCTCAATGCTAAAGATGACTACTCAATTACCACCAACTGCTAATAACCTAAAAACTCTTTATGAGCAAGATTATTGCTTGTGGCTGGAGACAACGGCTAAGTTACTTCAGGAGCGTCACCTGAAGGAAATAGATTTTGAAGATCTGATCGAAGAACTTGAGGGGATGAGCAGAAGAGAAAAAGAAGCTTTGTTTAGTAATCTGCAAGTCGTTCTCATGCATCTGCTTAAATACCGCTACCAGCCCTCTAAACGTTCTAATAGTTGGCGTTCTAGCATCAGAGAACATCGCAAGCGGGTCAAAAGAGCATTCAGAAATAGTCCTAGTTTGAAGCCTTACTTTACTGAAATTTTGGCTGAGTGCTACCAAGATGCGAGGGAACTAGCAGCAGATGAAACTGGATTGCCGATTGAGACTTTCCCCGAGCAATGCCCCTTCACCACAGAAGAAATCCTCAATACCGACTATTTGCCAGAGTGAACTACCCAATGTTTCTCCCCTTCAGGAATAACTGACAACTGGAATAAAAGTTTCGCAATGTTCCGGATCGTCAGTAACAATCTTGTCATCGCATTCAACCCAGGCGTGTATTTGAAAAGGATAGCGATCGCACCCGACAACTAAGGTTGCAGGTAAACTATAAAAGGTGCGGAGGATATGATACCCAACCAATGCCCGTTCTTTACAGACCATTGGTAAGAAAAGCTTCCAAGCAGCAGCTTCGCGAACCAATCGATCGACTTCCTCAATAACTTCTCCACAATCCCAGGCGTTACTCACTTGCCCCCTGAATCCCCCAATTCTGGGGGACTTTTGAGCTGATTCTCCTCCCAAATTTGGGGGGCTGGGGGGGCGAAATTTATTCAACTGCGTGAGTCCTGAATCCGATATATTGCTTCCCTCTACCTGGTGATGCCAGTGCTGCCACAAAGAGATAGTGCGACTCCATCCCAGCAGTCGAAAGCTAATCCAGCTTAGGGTTAGTAATAACTCAACAGTGGGACGGCTGGGAGTTTCTTCTTTATCCAGTAGCCGATGGATAATTGAGCTTAATCTTTTGAGAAACCAAAGCAAGATAGCATCCAGAAGTTTACCTGCTTTTTTCTTCTGATGATGAAACCACTGAACAAAGGGATTACTTTGTTTCCCTTGGGCAATAATTAGCTGTTTTTGTTCTAGATTCTGTAGGAGTTTAGTTAGGTCAGATATAACCTGCTCTTCCGTTGCGTCATAGGTTTGGGTAATGTACTTGACTGCTTCTTCCGAACCCTTTTCTAGAACTAGGGACACCATCAAAGTACCAATGGTATCCAGTCCATAAAACTGTCCGCGATAGAAATCTAGAATCTGGGCGATGCCATCTTGAATGAACAAGAACACATCTTGATTAAGACTATAGGTTTTTTTGTTGCTATTTAAGAGGGGAGGTTTTTGGTCTGCTGCTGTCTGCACCATCGTTCGATCTTTAGTGAAATTTAATTACTAAGATTACTGTTTAAATGGCTAAAATTTTTGCTACACAAAGGTTATAGCTATTTTTATCGCTTATTCATAAAGCTTGCTTTACAAGGCTTTCAAAGGTTTCTTGCCTTATTTCCAGATAACTCAATTGTATATTTTTTGTAAAGTTAGTTGCAAAGTATTAAATTAGCGGTATGTTACTAATCCTAATTTGTATAGTTAAATTAGGTTATTTACAATTGTCATATTGTAGATATTGAAATCAGGGAATTTCTAAAGTTTTGTTAATCTACTTCAAAATTGAGATATTGATTTCCCCTAATCTTTGCTTCAATCACCATCTTGATTTTTTTTGATATCAGCTCTTCATGACTAGATAAGGGGAGGTGAGCTAAATGGATGATTCAAGAAAAAATGGGAACGCTACTTCTTCTTCTCAAAAAGGCAATGATTACAATCATAATATTTCTTTCCCGCACCGCCCTAATTTTCGGAAACTTACTAAGCCTAAGCGTTGGAGCAGTATAAGGAATACAACATTAGTGGATTGGATTAAGATCCTATCTACAGCTATGATAGCAGGTCTGATTACCTTATGGATAAATGAATCTCAAAGTAGCCTTGAAGCAAAACGTTATCATCAGAGGTTAGTAAGAGAATATATTGATTCGGTCAAGGTATTACTGCTTGATGAATACCATCATGAAGAGTATAAAAAACCAGAAATATTGCCCACAGATGTGGAAGATTTTGTAAAATCAAAAACGGCGACTACAATAAAAGCCTTAAAGGATTCTCCAGAACAAAGAGAGAGGTTGATAAATTTTTTGAGGCGCGTAGGAGTAGGTTTTGCTACATTAAATAGAAATTTTCAGGAAATACCACAAGATATTTGCGATCGACCAGTTACTACTACTAAAAACAAAGAGTATTCACATTTCCTATGCCAAATAAATTTAGATGGAGCAGATCTTAGAAAAGATAGACTAATAACAGCAATACTTCAAGATGCAAAGCTTGACAATGCAAAATTAAGAGAAACAGTTTTAGATAATTCCCTTTTGCAGTATGCTTTTTTGCAGACAGCTCAAATGCAAAAAGCCTCTTTAATTAAAGCCGACCTCACAGAGGCTAACCTCACAGAGGCTAACCTCACAGGTGCTGACCTCACAGAGGCTAACCTCACAAAGGCTAACCTCACAAAGGCTAACCTCACAGATGCTAACCTCACAGATGCTAACCTCACAGATGCTGACTTGACCAAAGCTCTCCTATCGTTTGACAAAGCAAAGGATGAACGAGGATTTGCTGCTCATAGTGCTGACCTTACAGATGCTGACCTTACAGATGCTGACCTCACAGGCGCTAACTTGACCAAAGCTGATTTGAGAGGTGCTACTCTCCAAAATACTCGTATCAGTCACCAAACAAAATTAAAAGACGCTCTTTTCGGTTCGTCAAATGATTCGTCAACTCAGCTCAAAGTCATAAAACGAGTTGTTAACAAGGATAGAGCTATAGATATTGATGAGGAGACCGCTATAAATCAATATAAAATGTTGAGAATTGCTCCTAATGCCGACCTCAGAGGTGCTGACCTCAGAGGTGCTGACCTCAGAGGTGATGACTTGACCAAAGCTGATTTGAGAGGTGCCGATCTTAGATATGCAAATTTCAGAGGTGCCGATCTCACAGGTGCTCGAGTCGATGACAAAACAAAGTTAAAAGATGCTCTTTTCGATTCGTCAAATGATTCGTCAACTCAGCTACCGTTCGACCAGGATAAGGCGAAAACAAAATACAAGATGCTGGAAATTGTCCCTAATGCTAACCTCACAAAGGCTAACCTCGAAGATGAGGAAGATGAGGCTACTAACCTCAGAGATGCTAAACTTATAGGCGTTGACCTTAAAGGTGCTGACCTTACGGGTGCTGACCTTACGGGTGCCGACCTCACGGGTGCTGACTTGACCAAAGCTGATTTGAGAGATGCTAAGCTTAATGGCATTAGATTTGACAGAAAGACAAAGTTAAAAGATGCTCTTTTAACTTTGTCAAATGATTCGTCAACTCAGCTACCGTTTGACCAGGATAAGGCGAAAGAATATGAGATGAGGAAAATCGATTCTTGCGATTCTTGTAATGACGGTGCCTATGACGACCTAAACCTAAGAGGTGCTGACCTAAGAGATGCTAACCTCAAACTTGCCAACCTTACAGGTGTTGACCTTACAGGTGCTGACCTTACAGATGCTAACCTCGAACTTGCCAACCTTACAGGTGCTGACCTTACAGGTGCTGACCTTAAAGGTGCTGACCTTACAGACGCGAACTTTACAAACGCCACCATAACAAATGCACAGTTAGCATCAGCTAAGTTGTGTCGTACTATCAATTACAATGGCACTATACTAGCTAAATTTTGCGAAGTTTGCTTAGGAACTTCAGAACAAACCTTTCCACCCAGACAATCAATGGAATCTCAGTAAGTTAATTGTGACGAAACATTTGCAGCACCATAAGTATGGTTAAAGCCTCTTTAGTACAGCGGAAAAATTTACAGGTATTCAAATCAAGAGTTGATTGGTTTGCAATTTAACCATAATAATATCTGCTATCTCCATCGATATAGTCTCCCCCATACCCGCTTTGTATCCTCTTCAAAGATCCAAGTAAGTACACTTCAGGCTGACGGTAGGAAAGTCGTTTGCTAATCTCGACTGGATTTGAGAGCGATTTTGTTAAAGATTTTAAATGTTGTTTAGACATAATTACATCCTTTTACTAGGACAAGGAGCAACGGCAAACCTGATCGCCCTGATGCTGCAAGAGCCACTTTTATTTAATTCATCAGTTTTACACGTTAAGTTCGGTAGAACCCTAAAATCTTGTCTATCCAGATAGCGTCAGTAATTATCCCAAAAGCGTTCCGTTCTCAAAGCAAAGAGTTGTGTGCTGTGGTGTAAGCAGAGACGAGAATTTGTCACAATAGATAAATTAGATGATATCTGAAAAGTTATATCTACTAAATTGCTACTAGTTTTACCCCATCACTCTAAGTTTGGGTACGGTATACAAAAAAAAGAGAGAACAATGCTGGAAATTCTAGAAATAAAAAAACATCTATTAGCAGGGGAAATCGAATCAGCTTTGTTAATAGTTGAAGAATTAGAAGAAATGGGAAGACAAAGCGAAATTAGGAACTTGGAGTCATTTCTGGTAATTTTATTAATTCATTTAATTAAAATTCAAGTAGAAAAACGACTAACTAACTCTTGGAAATCATCGATAATAAATAGCCTTTTCTCTATTCAAAAACGCAACAAATTAGGAAAAAAAGCTCATTATATCTATTCCCAAAACTGGCAAGAATATCTGGAAGATAACTTTATTCCTGCTCTTGTTAGTGCTAGCCGAGAGGTCTTTGGTGGTATCGATTATACAGAATTAAGAACTAGGTGCGATCGCGTTTCTTTATTGGATTTCGCCAATAGTTTATTACAATTAACCTACTCTTATAAGCAAGAAGAATTGGTTACTGAAATTGAAAACAAGCTCAATGAGTTTTGTCCTTAACTTTACTTTTTTATAGGGTTCTACTGAACTTAAAGATTTTTTAAATAAAAAATACAGCGATCGCTGACGTAAAGCTATGTCAAGATTGACTTTTTTTGATTGGCTCGATGAGCTGGGATTTTCTAATCTGAATACATGAGCTTAATGGACTTATTCTAAGCTAAAGTTTACTCGCTCGCTCGCCTGTTGTTCTATGCAACCAATTAAATTAAGTCCGTTTCAAGCTTTTCGCCGTAGCCTGGTTCTGGTGATTCAAGCAGCACCAACTGAGTTACGCTATCTCATCCTGCTGACTTTAATTAGCGGTGCGGGTTCTCCAATTGCTCTGTTTCTCAATAAAACTATTATCGATGAGACATCCCGTTTACTAGGACGAGGAGCAACAACAAACGCGATTGCTCTGATGCTGCAAGAACCACTTTTATTGTGGACTATTGGGGGGTTAATTCTGCTCAATCTGCTCACCGACTCGATGAACGCGATTACTAACCTAGTCTTTTCCTCGATGCGCGATCGCGTTCAAGGTTTCTTTCAAGGGCGGGTTCTGGACAAAGTTGCCAATTTTGAGGATATTGCTTTATTTGAAACTCCCGAACTATTAAATCTGGTTCAGCTATCAGAACAAGGGATAGAGCGACTCAAGCACCTATCATTTATTATTATCACCACCCTCAATGGGTTCTTTATCCTGATACCTGCGGTTTTGCTTTCAGGAGCGATCGCTTGGTGGATACCTTTGATATTGTTTACCTCTACTGCACCCTCGGTTTACGTAGAACTTAAGTATTGTAAACAAAGCTGGAGAGTAGAAGAAACTCAGGCTAGGGTTGTTCGCCAAATGAACTTGTACAAAAATGTCTTAATGGAGGAGGCATATGCTAAAGAATTACGCTTATTCAGCCTACAACCTTTATTCCTAAATCGGTGGCAAAATCTATTCTGGCAAATGTTTCGCTCAATGCAGCAAGTCCGTCGCCAAGGTACGGTAATGGTGATTTGTTGGTCGATGCTAAGTGGATTGGGAGTTGCTTTGCCCTATGTTTATGTTGTGATGGGAGCTTTAAAGGGTAGCTATACTTTGGGAGATTTAGCTCTTTATTCGGGTTTAATTTTGCAAGTGCGTCAGAGTTTATTTATCCTCATCAATAATGGCTCTGACTTGTACGATGTTGTGTTGGGTACTAGTCCGATTTTCCAACTCTTAGAACTAAAGCCAAAATTGCGGTTATCCTTGCCTTCTGGAAATAATAATGCTGCCGAATTTTCATCGAACCAAAGGGGAAGGGCAAAGCAGCGGGGAATACAAATTCAGAATTTATCCTTCTCTTATCCAGGTAGCGACAGGAAGGTTCTGGAAAATATCAACCTGACAATTCAGCCGAATGAAATGATCGCACTGGTTGGGGAGAATGGTGCGGGTAAGACAACCCTTGCCAAGCTAATCTGTCGCTTGTACGACCCTCAAGAGGGCAAAATTCTGTGGAATGGGCAAAATTTACAGGAGCTTGACTTGAAGGAATTATATTCCCGTATTGCCGTAATTAGGCAGGATTATGCTCGGTTTCCCACTACGGTGCGAGAAAATATAGGTTTTGGATATTTGCCTTTAATGCTGGATGATCGCGCCCTTAACAATGTTCTCCAAAAAGCAGGAATCGCTACAGCGATCACAAATCTGCCTCAAGGCTTAGAAACTCCATTGGGTAAGCAATTAGAAGGTGGGGTCGAGCTATCTGAGGGACAGTGGCAGAGAATTGCGCTCGCTCGTTCGCTGATGCGGTTATCTTCTGTAGAGCTATTAATTTTTGATGAACCTACCGCAGCCCTCGATCCGAAAACCGAACATGAAATTTATCAACTCTTTGGCACTATTACCTCTCATAAAATTGCTGTGGTCATCAGCCATCGTTTAGCTTTAGCCAAACTAGCAGATCGGATTGTTGTTCTGGAAAACGGAAGGATTATTGAAACTGGGACTCATGATCGACTAATGGCAATGGGCGGGCAATATCACCTCATGTTTACGAGGCAAGCCAGCACCTATCAGTAGAAATTCGCGCAACTAATTTTTCGTCTCTCAATTAAATTTCTTGTCTGAGGCAGATTTGGGGCTTTCATGGGCTATTTGTCACGAAAAAGTACAGCTTCTAGATTTGGCAGTCGGGAAGCTTCCTTTTAAGCTTATCCCCTATTGACATCTCTATTTCTTCCCCTTCTCTCTCTACAGTAATCACAGAGAAGTAGTTGATTCTCTGCATAGAAACTAAAATCTTTACCTAGTTGAAAGAGGTTTAATAATTATTCAAGTTGAATCCCAACGTCAAACTAAACACAAAATAGAATTTAATACCAGATACTACATTTCCGACTTAAAAGAAACAGCATTTCAGTTTTACCAAAGAATTCGTGGTTATTGGGGAGTTGAAAACAAAGTCCATTATGTACGAGATGTAACTCAAGGAGAAGATAAACCCTTGAATTCGTACCACTCCTCTACCCCAAATTATGGCGATCCGCTACGCGGATCTGGCTACGCCAGCGCGCTCGCAATTTGGCGATTAATTTGTATCGAGATGCAGGGTTTAACAACATGGCTCAGGCGAGCGCGAAAATGTGGATATGGCTTGGAGCATATTTTGTCACTTTTTAGAATGAAATAGCCCTGCACCCTACCAGGAGGAACAGTTACCAGAACGATTGTATATGAAGCACCATTTGACAGGTGCGATCGCGAAGAAGATTATCTAGTTTGAGCAAGTAAATTTGAGCAAGAACTTGAGATGAGAAATAAGTTTTTCTGCTCAAACATCATGCTTTACTCCCAAAAAGCGAGTGGTTCGCTCATTCTTCGCGATCGATCTTTTTAAATCGCCATATTTTCCCGAATATAACTACTCACTTCCAGGAACGTAAATTCGCGAAATTGCGGAAATGTCAAGCAAGTTTACAGAAGTATTTCTCTTATTTATCTTTGCTATTAATTATTGACCAAAGCGATCGAGACAGAATCCAATTCTCTTTATTTTTCTTTTTGTTCTTCAGAAATCAATTCTGTTAGTTCTTCCAAGGTACAATCGCCAAAACCTTCAACACTTAATTTATTAATCCCATCAATCAATCTACCCAAAGCTTCTCCACCTATTTCGGGTAATACATCTTGGGTTTTGATACGAGAAATGCTCGTAGGATGAGCTTTCAATTCGTCAGCTAAAGCCTTATTGGTAATGCGTCTACGTGCCATTACCTCTCTCAGCTTCCACCTTACAACGCTTCTTTTCTGAGAATTGGATAACGCCATCCGTATCTATTAGTTTATCCTCAACCTTATTTTACCTACCCAGAATAGCAAATTGTGCTGTCGATCTAGCGTTAACAGAGCTAATCAATCACCTTAATAGATTAATAATCTATATTCATAGCTTTATAAGCTATTATATTGTCATAAGAGAAAGGCGATCGCGCCTGCCAGCATTGATTCGCCTTCTCTTACCAACCCAATTAAATAAAAGGTCTAATTATTATGATTGCATATTCATCGAATGCAACCCAAATTTGTGCTGACCAATTAACCGAAGGTGACATAATTCAGCACTTTACGGGAGATGTATGGCAAGTTATTTCCGAACCTACATATACCTCTTCTGGAATTAGTTTTGAGGTAATTTGTTTAGATGTCAAAACACCTCCTAAGACTCAAACCGTTGTTTTTGACCCCCAATGGCGGTTTGAGTTGCTCGATTATCAACCTGTAATAACAGCTTAAAACTTTATGGCGAGCGCACTAAGTAAATAGTGCGCTCGCCTTATTGTATTCAGAATTTGTCAATCTTAGTATTTGTAATTCATTCAAATGGTTGTCAGACTATATAGCAACGAAGAATTATGGAGTCCCGATCCGTATCAGTTCCCTAAACGCAGTCGTCTCAATCACGTACTCCCAGTCGCAGTGGGAACTCCATTTGGAGAAAGCTTAACTAGCTATATAACCAGACTAGCCCAAAGCCATTCAATCTCAATGAGCATTCTCATGACTAGAGAGCTAGCTCCTCTTTTAAGTAAAGATTACATCCAAAATGGTTCTAAAAAAGGTCTAAGTACACTGTTCAATAGAGGCGCAGCAATAAATAGTACAGGAGAATTAGCTCGACTATTAGTAGACTCGGTAGAAAAATTAACTTTAAAACAGAATCTATCGGCTTTAACTTTATTGCCTTTTCGCGATTTTTTATCTTCTAGGGAATTACTGCACAAGACCAAAGCATGGTGTCCTAATTGTTATGAAGAGTGGAAAGTTTCAAAAAAACCTATCTATGAACCTTTGTTATGGACACTAAAAGATGTTGAAGTTTGCTCTCATCATCATCGACCTTTGCAAACTGTTTGTTTTAATTGCGATCGCCAGATTCCTTGGTTGAATTCCCAATCTAGAATTGGATACTGTCCTTATTGCGATCGCTGGTTGGGAAGTTCCAATAAAACTCAAAAGACGAGTAATTTAGTGGAGTTATCGAAAGGAGAACTAGATCGAAGTCTTTCGATATCAAATGCTGTCGGAGAATTAATTGCCTGTTCTAGAGAAGATGCTTCCGCGATCGAAAAAAATAATATTGCTAAAGCTATTCGCGAAACGATCGATATTACTCATCAAGGCAATATTGCTTCTTTTGCCAAGTCTTTTAAGTTACCCAAAAATACGGTTTGGATGTGGCATCAAGGAAAGAGTCTTCCCAAGCTGAAATTTATTTTAAATATCTGTTATTGCCTAGATATTTCTTTACTCAGCTTTCTTGAGCTAGAACCAACGGTTTTTGAACCGCTAGAAATCGATTTTCAAAAATTACCCAACGCAGGTGGTGTTAAAAGAGTATCTCCCAAAAATTTCAATCCTCAGAAAATCGAGAATGCTCTTCACAAGATTTTGAATAGCCAACACATTCCGCCACCAACTATGAAAGATGTAGCTGAAAAACTCGGTTTTGATAGACGAATAATTTCAGAACATTATCCAGAGTTGTGCAAAGCTATTTCTGCTAAGTATCGTCACTACCAAAATCGGGTTCGAGATAACAAAATTGAAGAATGTTGTCAGGAAGTAAGACAAGCTGTGAATACTTTAATTGAGAAAGGAGAATCTCCCAGTGAAGCTCGTGTGTCAAGATTAATTTCTCAGCCTGGGTACTTTCGGTATAAAAAAGTTAGAATGGCTTTAAGGGATGCAAAATCTAAAATTAATTTTTAAAGCATAACTTTGCCGTTAACTTTTTAAAGCATAACCTTGCCGTCACGGCAAAAACAAACTTTAATGTACAGTAACTAATTATTTGTCGTCTTAACAAAATATTGTCATCGAAAGTTTGAGAATGTTAAACCCTTATAAATAAAAGACTTTCGCTACATTAGTTAGATTTTATTTTTTCAATATGCCATTTGATTTGATTCACAAATTAGATGGCATTTTCCATATTTATAACAAAATAAGTGTCACTATCCTGAAAGCTGCAATTTTCTGTTTTTTAATCATTATTAACAAATTATTTGTCATTTCGATCATAAAATACTTATGTGTTTTAATTAAACATAATTGTAAAATCCATGCTAGATTCTACCGACGAAAATAGTCCTCCAACAGAAAGAGAAAAAAATGAAGTTGTTGTCGAACTCGATCGAGAAGCACAGCTAAAACTAGAGGTGATTCAAACTCTTCTCGAACCGTGCGATCGCGCTACCTATGGCAAAAGGTTAAAAGAAGCAGCAGAAAAACTGGGCAAATCGAAAAGAACCGTACAGAGATTGGTCAGGAAATGGGAAGAGGAAGGTTTAACTGCACTCACTCAAACCAAACGTGCGGATAAAGGAAGTCATAGAATTGATGGTGAATTAGAGAAATTTATCCTCAAAACTTACCAGGATGGCAACAAGGGAAGTAAGAGAATTACACCCAAGCAAGTTTATTTGAGAACTAAAGTTAAAGCTGAGGAGTTAGATATTAAAGCTCCTTCTCACATGACCGTGTATCGAGTTTTGAAACTGTTAATAGATAAGAAAAAACAAGCTAAAAGTATTCGTTCTCCTGGTTGGCGAGGTAGTCAGTTATCAGTCAAGACTCGTGCAGGACAAGATTTATCAATAGATTACAGCAATCATGTTTGGCAATGTGACCATACTCGTGCTGATGTATTGCTAGTGGATAAGTATGGAGAACTTCTGAGTCGTCCTTGGCTAACAACCGTTATCGATACTTATTCCCGTTGTATTATGGGTATTAATCTGGGTTTTGATGCTCCCAGTTCCCAAGTAGTAGCTTTAGCTTTGCGTCACGCTATTTTACCAAAGCATTATGGTACAGAATATGGACTGCATGAGGAATGGGGAACTTATGGCTTGCCTCAGCATTTCTATACCGATGGAGGTAAAGACTTTCGTTCTAACCATCTCAATCAAATTTCTGTCCAGCTAGGGTTTGTAACTCATTTACGCGATCGCCCTAGTGAGGGAGGAATTGTTGAGCGTCCTTTTAAAACCTTTAACACAGAACTGTTTTCAACTCTACCAGGATATACAGGCTCGAATGTCCAAGAACGTCCAGAAGATTCAGAGAAAGAGGCTTGTCTTACACTAAGAGATTTAGAAAGACAGATTATTCGCTACATCGTGGATAACTATAATCAACGTCTCGATGCTCGTATGGGAGATCAAACGAGATTTCAAAGATGGGAGTCGGGTTTGATTGCTGCACCAGATGTTCTTTCAGTTAGGGATTTAGATATCTGTTTGATGAAACAAGCCAGACGGAAAATCCAAAGAGGGGGGTATCTTCAATTTGAAAACCTAATGTATCGTGGTGAATATTTAGCTGGATATGCAGGTGAAACAGTAATTCTGCGTTACGAACCGAGAGATATTACAGAAGTATTAGTTTATCGCAAGGAAGGGAATAAAGAGGTATTTCTGGCAAGGGCTTTTGCTCAAGACTTGGAGACTGAGAGTATTTCTCTAGACGAGGCGAAAGCTAGTAGTCGTAAGGTACGAGAAGCTGGCAAAACTATTAGTAATCGTTCGATTCTTAATGAAATTCGAGATCGCGCTTTATTTACTCCACCAGATAAGAAAACTCGCAAGGAAAGACAAAAAGAGGAGCAAGCAGAATTACCAACACAAAAGAGATTCGGTCAGACTGAAGCTTTTGATGAAATTGATGAGGATGAGGAAGTAACGCCAAGCATAAAAGAAACTCTTCAAGTAGAAGTATTGGACTACGAAGATTTACTAGATAATTATGGGTTTTAGATTATGACAGCACAAGATGCCAAAATAGTAGCAAAACAATTAGGAAATATTGAATTATCCAGGGATAAGCTACAAGCAGAAATCAAACGATTAAATCGAAAAAACATAGTTTCTTTAAATCAGGTAAAAGTTTTACACAAATGGTTAGAGGGAAAAAGACAAGCAAGACAGTCTTGTCGCATAGTCGGAGAATCGAGAACAGGTAAAACTGTTGCTTGTGATTCTTTTAGATTGAGGCATAAGCCAATTCAAGAAGTAGGAAAACCACCAACTGTACCAGTAGTTTATATTCAAATTCCTCAAGAATGTGGTGCAAAGGATTTATTTAAGGCGATTATCGAGAATCTTAAATATCAAATGACAAAGGGGACAGTTGCCGAAATTAGAGATCGAATGTTACGGGTTCTGAAAGCCTGTGGCGTGGAGATGCTAATTATTGATGAAGCAGATCGCTTAAAGCCAAAGACTTTTGCTGAAGTAAGAGATATTTTTGACAAGCTTAATATTGCGGTAGTTTTGGTGGGAACAGATCGTTTAGATACAGTAATTAAAAGAGACGAACAAGTTTACAATCGTTTTCCTGCGCTATGGGTTGATGGATGGTGTACAAGATGCTTTTTGTCTTTTGTGGAGATGGTTAACGAGCAAAAGTCAGTCAAACAAATGTAATTTTGTTTGTTGCTTTAAGCTAAGTTGAATAAATAATTATTAAAAGACATATCAACTCTGCATAAAGTAATAAGATTAGCTCAAAGTAAAATTACACAGTTACATCTTATCGTCCCCGCACCGAAGGATTATTTGCCCAAATCGAACACTGGATTGCAGAGAATGGTGATTCTTTCTGGAAGATGCTGAGTCGAGATAATGCGACTAGTATCTTTGGCAAAACAGAAAATAGTAGAATCTTTGACCCAGAAACGCCCAGCCAGATCTTTGAATGGCTGCTATCAGAAACTTTTAATGCTAAGGGCGATCGTGTTGTCTATGAATACAAGTCAGAATATACAGATAACGTACCAAATACGCTTCACGAAATAAACTGCACTCAAACTGCTAATAAATATATAGAAAAAATAACATACGGGAATGTCCGACCTTTTCAGCCTTTGCAGCAGGAGCTAGAGGAGACAGACCAATGGCATTTTGAAGTAGTCTTTGATTATGGCCAGTATAATCTCGATGCCAACGATTCGAC
>JBFRWK010000052.1:0-7227 GCA_051439545.1 Xenococcaceae cyanobacterium
TTGATAGGTTTGGTGATGATTGAACAATTTTTTGTTGGTTCCTATATCTAGCGATCGCCGTATCTATTCCCGGTAATACACATTTGACTTAATTTGTCAATGCGTAACTCCTACTATCTACTTTTTAAGCTGTTATTTTATCCTCATCCATAATTTTGTCATAGAATTGACAAAGTCATTTGCAGGCGAATGTCGCATCGAAGCGGAGTATCTTGAAGCCGAATAAGTAAGTAGTTTAGTTTTAACAATTTATGAAACTCATATTTGTCTACAATGCCGATAGTGGTTTGATTAACACCCTCATAGATATAGGGCATAAAGCCATTAGTCCGACTACTTATCAATGCAATCTTTGTGGTCTAACTTTTGGGTTAGTTAGCGAACACAAACAGTGGAAGCAATTTAGAGAAGAATCCAATACAGAGATGGAGTTTTTGCACAGAGATGAATTTGAGCAAAAATATGCTCGTCAATTTGATTATCCAGTAATTCTCAAAGAGGATAATGACCTTAATGTGGCAATTTCTCAGGCAGAATTAAACCAGATCAAAACGGGCGCATCTAGCGGTTGGGGGAGGGGTTAACTGAAACCGAAAAAAGATTGTCGAAGCGATCATTAACCCAAGCTAGCCGCAAATGTAACAAATGATTAAATCCATCTTCACTCCACCGCATTCCTACTCCTTTAAATCGCTGCTGAATCAACCATTTACAGGCACTTTCTACTATTCCACTCCCCAAAGGTAGCCCTAACTCCTTAAATCGCTTATAGTTGATGTGGTTCCGATGAGTTTGAAGATAATCGTGAACATTAGTGAGAGTCTTGACAACAGACTCGGGAAACTGACGAAATTCTACAGCATAAGCCAATTGAGCTATTACTTGTTCAGATTCGCCATGACGGAGCTGATGTCGAACTAATTTAAACCATTGACGTGCTTTAGTTGTGCAACCATCTAAAGCTGCCGCCGCCGCCTTCCAAAGATTTTGAGCTGCATGATAGAAATCCAAGATGCCGATACAGGTCTGAGAAAAACATTCCCGATACAATCGCCAAAATCCCCGTCCACCGTCACTGACCCAGGCTACTGTTGAGCCCCGAAAGCCACAGCGTAAAGCTTCCAGCCAGAGACGAGGTTTTAAGCTCTCAATATCGCCCAAAACTGCTACTAATCGGCGATGATGAAGTTGAGAGATGGGTTTTCCCTTACTGTTCATCCGCTGTTGTAATCGAGCCAAAATAGCTACCTTCACCTCACGCCAACTAGTATTACCTTTAGGAGTTTTCTCTTGAGGACGGAGCGGTACCAACACTCCGTCTGCTCCGATAATTAAAGGCATTTGCTTAACCAGAGGCGAGTGCTTTTCTGCGGCGGGTTCAATTCCTGATGCCAGTAGTTCTAGTTCTTGTTGTAGCTGTGCCATCGCTTCTTGATGCAGTCGCTCATGGGGGAAACCCCCAAGACCGCGCTGCATCGCTTCTTCAACTGCTGTGATGGCTGAGATTTGCTGCTGGATTGTCCCCTCAAGCTCGTACTATTATCTGTTCGATCGTCATGAGACTTCAACCGCTGAGATGGCTGTTTCTGAGTGGATTGTCCCGTTAAGCTCTCTCCTTGTAATAGTCTTCCTTTAGATTGTTGTGATAGCTGAGGTTGTTTATTCGATTGTCCTCTCAAGCTCGAACCATTTCCTGTTAGTTTCTTCAATTCCTGCGATGGTTGAGGTTGTCTATTCAATCGACCTCTCAAACTCGTACCATTCAATTCAAGTCCAGCTTCGGCAACCGAAGCAAAAGAGATAATTCCTATACTGAGTCCTGCTGTCAAGACTAATCGTGATAAATTGAGTTTCATAATTAATCATCCTCCTTGTTTATTTGAGATTGGGTCATCTTCATCCTGATAAATGAAAGACCCGATCAAAAGAAATATTTAGGATTAGTAGCTTTGGCAAATTTTCAATTTGACTTCAAAACCCTTGTCTACCTTTAGTTTGCAGTAGATGCTCGAAAAGTACCAGGCAAGATGAGAAGTTAAGCAGGCAACTTAAGTTGTTAGTAGTAAGGGCGTGTCTTGGTCAGCATTCCCTTGCGCCCTCAGGTGGCGCGGGGTCTGACCGCTTTCGCGAAACGCCCTTACTTTCATTGCCTTGATTAATATAAGAACGGAATTAATTTTTTGGTGTTTTTCTGGTATGAGTCAAAATCCTTGCCGTACTTTGATGCCAGATATCGATCGAGCTTGGGAATGTTATAAAAAACAAAGAAACAGATCAGAAATATAGGAATTATACTTGCATATAGGTTTCTGGTTATAAGGGCATAAGCCGTTACCCAACACACATCGCCAAAATAATTTATGTGCATCGCATATTGAAACAATCCTTGGGCATAGAGTTTTCCTTGGTTTTCCGTCTGTTTTTTCCAGAAATGTCTTTGCAATTCGGAAAAAGTATTGAGGAAAGACCCGATCGAAAATAAGGCAATACCGATATAGTCAATCACCTCTAATGGTTTATCTGTGGGTAATACCAACAGGGCAAAACCGAGATAATAAAGGGCAAAAGCTAGAGATACGCTTAGACTTTCTTCCCAAGGAATCTTACGTTTAAGAAGGTAAATCATCGTAAATCCCATCCGCAGGAAAACAATCAGCGAAAAAAGAAAAATAATCATTCTTCTTTCTACTGGCGCAGAAACTTCCCCTCCCCCCATCCAACTTAATAATAGGCTTCCTCCAGTTTGAAAAAGTATCCAGTAAGAGAGATAAAGGAATACAAGTTCCAAGGTTATAATTAGCGTTTTCTGGGGAATACTTTGGCTTTTTTGTCCGTATAAATCCATTTTGTTGACCCTACTAATTCACTAATTTTGTTAGAGTTAAAGTGATCGCTGTTTGAGAAGAAGGGATTTAGGGAGAATGTTTACCTGTCAAAATTAATTTGGTCTAGTACTAGCAAGCAGTCGCAATTTTTGAAAGTGATGTAGATTTCCCTGGCAACCATTGATGAGGTTCTCGTGTTGTCATTGAATTTTCTAAAATACACCAATCCAAAGTAGCTAGATTGAGCTTTTTATCGCAAATCCAAAAGTTAAATAGTCGTTCGGATAAAAAAGCAAAAACTCGTTGTTGATGTTTTGATTCGGGTAATTTGACTTCCTGTTCTAATTTGAATAAAACCTCAAATAAAAATTGACAGTATTGCTCAAATACTTCCCAACGAGTAATAAATAAATTATTCCAATAAGCTTGACGACTTTGTAAGAAAAACTGATGCGCCCTGACTCCCATGCGATTATCTATCTCAGAGATTATAGATAACATTTTCCAAAAAGGCGCACTGGGGTGATAAGCAAAATATTGACGGATAAATCCACCTGGGGGTAAAGGATTAGGATGGGGAAGCAAAATATCATAGTTATCTAAGGCTTGAATAAAAGAGCTTTGGTACTGGTGGTTGAGTTCGGTTAATTGATTAAATAATTTTGCGTCTGAAACCAAAAAACCCGATCCATAAGGCTTAATAGCTGTCTTTCGTATCCATTGACTTAAGATAGAGGGAATCAGATAACGTCGATAATGACAAAACCCTACGAAGGGACTAGGTAGATTTTTCCAAACATAATAAAAAGCTGTTAATTCTGAATAAGAGGAATTTTTATGGGCAATATTGTCACTCAGATCGTCGCGAAAATCAGCAAAGTTTTGTAATTGATTACCCACCTGAATCAATTTGATATGAGGAACAGTGGGAAAGTCAATTTGTTTATGAGTGACACAAAATACATTTAATTGAGACATTTTTGTATTCTTCCGATTTGGTTATGCTAAGTTAATGAGTCTTTTGCTAGATGAAAGTATTGCGTTGTTTCTAGATCAAGGTATGCTGGTGTTCATCTAAATGCAGTTTATAATTTGCTCTAGGAGCGACGGTACTGTATTTCTCTGGCAAGAAGATTGTGTAGCTTCCCCTAGCTTTAGAGGAAGCTGCTACAACTGGCTAATTAAAGATGGCAGATTATTCAAATATGAAGTCTCGAGAGGCAACAATGTCGGTGGTATCGTAAGCAATTCCAATCAGATCGCCATTGTAAAAGATCTTTGTATCTAACTCAGTTCCACCGCCAGAAGAACCCGTACTCAAAGTATAATCAGCAAGGCTGGTAAATGTAGAGACTTGGATTTTGTCTCCTTCATTCCGCTCAAAATCATCAATGTACGCATGACTATCAGATCCTAGATAAAAGGTGTCGTTCCCCCACTGTCGGTAAGCAGAATCTCCTAAAACAAAAGTGTCTGCCCCATTTTCTCCTACTAAATAATCGCGTTCAACTTCCTTAAAATAACCGTTATATCCCATGAGGTAATCGTTATTAGCACCACCTTTGAGGCTATCATTGCCCTCATTACCTTTGAGAGTGTCATTGCCATCGTTTCCGTAGAGATAGTCATTGCCAGTGCCACCAGAGAGATAATCATCGCCAGTGCCACCGAAAAGGTCATCGTTGTCATTGCTACCAAAGAGGGTATCGTCACCTGCACCACCTTCAAGGATGTCAAAACCTTCATCACCAAAGAGACTGTCATTACCAACCCCACCTAAAAGACTGTCATTGCCAACCATTCCAAAGAGTAGATCGTCACCTGCACCACCTTCGATGGTGTCAAAACCTTCATCACCCCTCAAGACATTTCTCAAATCATTACCAGTAATAACATTACTAAGACTGTTACCATAACCATTAAGGGCATCACCAAATAATGTCAGATTTTCTATATTCTCATGCTCTTGGAGCGAGTAACCATTAACATTACTAAAGATTGTATCAGTTCCTTGACCTGCATATTCAACGATAATATCTCTATTATCGTATACATTATAGGAATCGTTACCATCTCCTCCTTCTAGTGAGTCAATATAATTATCTTCTCCACCATCGAGAAGATCGTCACCATCACCACCGATGAGGGTATCTTCGCCACCTCTACCAGCTAGCCAGTCATTGCCGTCTCCTCCATTAAGGTGTTCATCCACAGCCTCTAGATCGTACCCCATCAAAGTATTGTCAAGGTCATTGCCATAGCCGTGAATTGCTTCATTGCCTTGCAGGAACAAATTTTCTACATTATCTGGTAATACGTAGTTGTCAATATAAGCGCGAACGAGATCTCTGCTTTCATCACTAGCATTTTCAATAACTCGATCTCCAATATTATCAACAACATAAACATCAACCCCGTCACCTCCATACATGATGTCAGCACCAGTACCCCCATCGAGTTTATCATCACCTTCTTCTCCATAAAGCTGGTCGTCGTCATCCCCACCATAGAGTTCATCGTCGCCATCGCCACCTAAAACTTTATCATTACCTTCTTGACCATAGAGATAGTCAACACCTCCATAACCATAAATAGTATCTCCACCAGCATCACCAAACAATTTGTCAGTAAAATCAATTTTTGTATGACCGCCCAGCAAATTGTCGAGGGTATTACCATAGCCAGTGTCAGCATCATCAATCAAATACAATCGTTCGACATGATCGGCCAAAAAATAGCTATCGAGGGAGGTTATAACTGTGTCTCTGCCTTCTCCTGCATTTTCAATAACTCGATCTCCAACATCATCAATCCAGAAGATATCATCTCCTAAACCACCGTACATAATATCAGCATCTGCACCACCATTAATACGGTCGTCTCCTGCATCACCGTAGATTTCGTCGTTACCATCTTCTCCAAAGAGAAAATCTAGTCCGTTACCTCCGCGAATAGTATCATCGTCATCCCCACCACGGACACCATCGTCACCATCATTAGCATTTATTTCGTCTTTGCCGTCTTTGCCATAGATCAGGTCGTTATTCAAACCGCCAACAACAGTATCATCACCTCCTTTAGCGTCGATCAACCAAGTCTCGTTAACTAGATCTGGGAATAAAGTTGGTATGTCAATATTGTCGTTTTTTGGAGTGCCAGTATAACTTTGGTCGTATGCCATGATAAATTCTCCTGAAAATTAATTCAATTTGGACTTTGGACAAAAAGCAAATTTATTAAGAACAAAATTACTTTTTGACTCAAATCCAAGTTTTTAGATGTACTTTTGTAGTGTGACAATATTGTCCGAAGAGTACCAGGCAAGATGAGAAGTTAAGCAGACAACTTAAGCGCAACAAGACTTAAAACTCTCAATGCTAGTTACCAAGGACTTTTGAAAACTTACGAAGTTTAGGAATCTAACCAAAAGGCAACTTAAGCTTTAATTAGACTTAAGATGAAAGAAACAGGAAAATAATTTAAAGCTATTAGCTGTTAGCCTTTAGCTATTAGCTAGCAATTGGATAAGGATTTGAACCCCAACCAAGTGCTTGCAATGTACAGACGGTGAAGTATTAGACCCAAATTAGCTAAAAACTAAGAGCTAAAAGCTAAGAACTAGTCGAGGGAACAGATTTTTTTTTCGTCCTAACTTCCGACGCTTACCATGGCTAACTTACACCAAAGATTGCAGCGTAAACGGGGAGTCACTCTCTCTCCCATTGGTTGGCAGCGTCTCCAATCCGCTCAAGAAACATCAGAAAGAAAAGCTAACCACAGAAAGCCCTACACCCTGGAAGACTTAAATGAGATAACAGGACTAAGTCCCCATACCCTGACTAAAATACGTCGGCGCAAAGCTCCTGTAGACAAGCGTTCGCTAGAAGACTACTTTAGTGCTTTTAATCTGACCCTTACTCTTAGTGACTACATCAAACCAACTTCTGCAACTCAAATTCCCCAGGAAAAAGTAACTCCTCTTCAACAAGACTGGGGAGAAGCGATCGATGTCTCCATATTTTATGGACGCACCAAAGAACTAGCTACCCTAGAAAAATGGATTGAGATCGATCGTTGTCGTTTAGTAGCAGTGTTAGGCATGGGAGGAATTGGGAAAACAGCCTTAGCAGTAAAAATCGCCCAACAACTGCAAGAGCAATTTGAATATGTAATTTGGCGCAGTTTACGGAATGCTCCTCCCTTAGAAAACCTTTTAGGGGAACTAATCCCCTTTTTATCAGCAGGACAAGAAACCCAAACAAAAATCAAGGTACTGCTTCAGTGTTTACGTTCTTCTCGCAGTCTGATTATTTTAGACAATGTCGAGACAATTTTACAGCCAGGAGAGTGCGCTGGACAATACCGCACTGGTTATGAAAATTACGGTCAACTCTTTAAATTA
>JBFRWK010000053.1:0-13245 GCA_051439545.1 Xenococcaceae cyanobacterium
CCCTGAGAATTCCTTTTACTTTATCGATTTTAAGGGTAGCAGTAATCGAACAAGCTGGTATTATTATTGCCATTCCTGCTAATAGTATTCGAGAGCTTGTACCTTTAAAGCCAGAACTAATAAAAACTTCAGAAAACACTAAAAATCTACTTTGGAATCAGACAGAAATTCCCTTAGTAGAAATCGAAAAAACTTTAGTTTATCGACGTTTACATCACAATCTCAATTTAACTGGTAATCCGATTATAGATAAAGATATGGCGATAGTAATCGGAGCTGAAAAATTCTCGGCAGCACTACAAATTAGTCATTTTTGGTATGAGCAAGAATCTACCATTAGACCGATTGATAGCCCTATTCCTTTACCGCCAGGTGTTATTAGCTCGGTAGTTTTCGGTGATGGTAAAGTTATTCCTTTAGTAGATCCTACATTAATAGCTAATGAATGCTTAGAAAAACAATTTATTAATGATTTCTCGAATAAAAATCTTACAACAACTCAAAATCTATCTGCCACTAAAACTATTTTGGTAGTAGATGACTCAATTAATGTTCGTCGCTATCTCAGTTTAACCTTAGAAAAAGCTGGGTATCGAGTAGAGCAAGCCAAAGATGGTCAAGAAGCTGTAGATAAATTGCTTGGTGGACTATCTGTACAAGCTGTTATTTGTGATATTGAAATGCCTCGACTAGATGGTTATGGTGTTCTCGAAGAAATCAAAGAAAAAGCAGAATTTGCCGAACTTCCCATAGCAATGTTAACTTCTCGTAGTAACGAAAAACATCGCAAACTAGCAATGAATTTAGGAGCTTCAGCTTATTTTTCTAAACCCTATAATGAACAAGAACTATTAAATAAACTAGCAGAATGGTAAGAAAATTATCGAAGATGCACGGCTCAAGATTTACGGTAGTGTAGCAAAGATGTTGAATAAACTATATTTCTCTGCCAAACTCGTACTTATTAATGTACAAACCAATCGGGAGCATCCCATTTTGGCAAATAGACTAAGCAGCAAGTTGTCCATTGAGATAAGCACAGCGTAATCGCAGCATCGGAGTAACCGAATTAGGATTCCATTGCGCCCCTGAAATTTTCGCTCCGGCGATCGAGTTGTTTGATAGCAGATTCAACCGAACCAGAACGGGGTTCACAAGCTGGCGAGGAGACCTCGCCAGACGACCCCTCACCAATTGAAATCTGACACTCAGTTTGTAGTAACTTGTAATTAGGTAGACGATGACGATGTTTTTCGATGTAAGCTAAGAATTTTTGCGCACGTTTAGGACATTCTTGCTGGAATAAAGCGATCGCTTGCTCGACTTTTCCTGGCCACAAAAAAGTTTCTCCTCGTTTGAGCCGTTTTAAGGAACCACGCAGCTATGAATAATGACTATATGATGACTGTTCTACAATCCTTTTGTCAATAGGGTTTGAGATGCTCTTACCCTGTTACTTATTACTTATTACTTATTACTTACGAACAATCTAATTAACTTGTCCTAATAGATTAACGTACTGCGATATCTTCTCTGTCCCTTGCACCTCTGCCCAATTAAATCCAATTTTTGGCTCTTTCTACTGCTTTTTGCCAGATAACAAAGTTATTTTGGGCTTGGGTTTTACCTTCGCCTGGTTCAAAAACGCGATCGATCTGGCGACTGGCAATTAACTTAGAATAATCATCCCAGAAACCAACAACTAAACCAGCACCGAAAGCAGCACCCTGGGCGGTAGCATCGAGAATTACAGGACGTTCGATCGCCACTCCCAAGGCATCCGCTTGAAATTGCATTAAGAAATTATTTTGGGAAGCACCACCATCAACTTTGAGTAAGGATACGGGTCGATCGCTATCTTTGTTTACTGCTTCTACTACCTCTTTTACTTGATAGGCGATCGCTTCTAACACAGACCTGACCATATGTTCTTTTTTTACTCCGCCTGTAATACCAAAAAAAGCACCACGAGCATTCATATCCCAGTGAGGCGCACCTAAACCACTCAAAGCAGGGACAAAATAAACGCCGTTGGTATTATTTACTTGATTTGCTAAAGATTCGGTTTCTGCTGCACTACTAATTAGTTGCAGACCATCCCGTAACCATTGAATTGAAGCACCTGTAGTAAAAATTGCTCCTTCTAAAGCATAGTTAGCCGAATTTTTGGTCGTCCAAGCAACGGTAGCAAGTAATTTATTCTGGGACTTGGTTACTTGTTTTCCTGTTTGTGCCACCAAAAAAGAACCAGTACCATAGGTGCATTTTAGTAAACCAGGTCGATCGCCACCATGGGCAAAAAGGGCAGCTTGTTGATCGCCAAAAATAGCAGCAATGGGAATTTCTGCTCCGAATAATTCTGGAGCGGTAGTACCAAATATACCCATACTCGGGAAAATTTTCGGCATCATTGAGCTAGGAATCCCAAATAAATCTAGTAGGGACTCATCCCAGTCTCTTGTTTCCAAATTCATCAGCATTGTCCGACTGGCATTACTATGATCTGTCGCGTGTACTTTTCCCCCAGTTAAATTCCATAGTACCCAAGTATCTACCGTTCCTGCTAAAACATTGTCTAAATTTACTTCTGGTTTTTCTTGTTTGAGCCAATCTAACAGCCAAGCCAGTTTAGTTGCTGAGAAGTAAGCATCCAGTACTAATCCTGTCGTCTCTTGGATTTTATCTGCTTTGCCTTCTTGGGTTAATCTCTGGCACATCTGGGCAGTGCGTCTATCTTGCCAGACGATCGCTTTATATAAAGGTTCTCCTGTAGTTTTATCCCAGAGTAAACAGGTTTCTCTCTGTACTGTTAAACCGATCGCTGCGATCGCTTGTGGCGATATATTATGATCTTTAATTACTTTGTGGATACAAGTAAGAGTATCTTGCCAAATTTCTTTAGGGTCATGTTCTAACCATCCTGGTTGGGGATAGTATTGGGGTAACTCTTGGTAAGCCTGAGCTACAATACTACCACTAGCATCAAAGACAATAGCACGATTTCCTGTTGTCCCAAGATCGAGAGCAAGAATGTATTGAGATGTGTTGGTATTCATAGCTATTTCTCCGAGTGCTTTCGATCTGGTTTACCAGTTATCGGGTAGCTATAGTGTAGTTATTCTTGTTTTTTTAATTAAATTTAACGCTAGGTAGCTTTTCAATTGAAAACTACTGTAAGCAAGTAATTCTGTTTTTTCCTAAAAATTTCTAGAGTCCAGGTAAATTAGTTCTTTCATCAGTTTTGATATCACTCAGATAGCTACCTCTAAGATTGGCATTACTTAAGTCAGCACCTCTCAAATCGACAAAGATAAGCTGGGCATTACTTAAGTTAGCATTCTTAAGATTACTACAAACGAGTTCAGTACCGCATAATAAAGCATTATTTAAGGAAGACAACATTTGTTGTAGTTTATTTTATCGATCGAGTTGGCATTGATAGACACTAATTTTATCTTTGCTAATTTATCAACTTTTTTCTAGCATCAGTTTCTGTTATGATAAACTGAGGGTTGTAAATATACACAAAGTATGGTAATGGCAACAGTAAAAGTTTCTGAGGAGGGACTGTAGCAGTAAAGTGTCAATTCGTAAGGAAATGCGGTCAAAAGGAAGGGAAATTTCATCGGCCACAGCATCTCCTCAATGGAGTAAAGTAATAAGTATTAGGGAAGCCGAGATTAACGGACAGATTGCGAAGAATCAATAATCTCGGCTCAAAGTTAAAGCTGATATCCGTATTTTAGTCCTTTTATAATACAATTGTATTCTAAAGTAATTTTAGGGTTAAAGTTGAACTAATTGACGGATAAAGAGGAGGTTGCCAGCCGTCCAACAACCATCAGAGAGTTGGCTTTGGTACCAGGATATTAACCTCTTAATCAGAGTTTGATGCTGAAGGATATAAGATTTTTCAGCATCAGAAAAATTGCGAATCCGATCCTGGCAAGCGGATAGAATTTGTTGTTCGGTATTCATCTTCTTGCTCTCCAGAAAAATCTCTATCTGAATAGTACCATCGTTCTGATATATATGTGACTGGTAGCTTACTTTTGTTTAAATAATAGCAATACTGGTAGTCCTAAAAAGGAACTTGATTCTTTATTAACTTTGCGGTTTTAGACTTTCAAGAAAACTTTAATTGAGTTATATTAAGGTTGGGTAAGTACTTATGCTTACCTAAAGTTACCGTGAAGCCAGCTAATTCTGTTCGGGAAAAGACAAAGAAAACACGGCAGAATTAACCTAATTAGGTGGTGAGGACAATATGACAACTAACGCAGCAACAGTAGGTTTTAAGCTTGCTCAAATCCAACAGGAGATTATCGAGCTAGAACACAAATATGCAGTGATCACAGAAGAAGACAAGCAGAAGTTGCAGGAGTTGAGGCAGACCAAACTTAGCTTGAGCCAGAACTACGACATTAACTTAGAAGATTAAGTTTTTTAGTTTCAAAACCAGCTTGCTTGACTAATGCTAAACGCTCTTGATTGACATCGCCCACAATCACACAAGCAGCCCCTAATAATCTTGCCGAAGCAGCAGCACAGCGACCTACAGGGCCAGCACCAGCAATATATACAGTAGCTCCTACCCCAACTCCAGCAGTCACACAGCCATGAAACCCAGTAGGTAAGATATCGGACACCAACGCCAGGTCTAAAATCTTTTCCATTGCTCGCTCTTTATCGGGAAATTTGAGCAGGTTAAAATCGGCATAAGGTATCATCGTATATTCCGATTGACCGCCTTGCCATCCCCCCAAATCAAAGAGGATAATTGTCAGATTAATAACTGATAACGAGGTAATGTATTGGTTAGCCATTAATCGAGAACCAGTATCGATCGCTCAATTACAAGAAGATATTATCTCTCCAGTTGCTCGGCAAAAACTCCTCAGTACCCTAAATTCTCTACAACGTCGCAGTCTAATCGAGAAGATTTCCCTGACTATTAACCAAAATACTACCTTTACTCTCCAGCCTGTGGTTATGGAATATATTACCGAGCAATTAATTGAGAAGGCAGTGGGAGAAATTAAAGATCGAGAAATAAATTTATGGCAATCCCATTCTTTAATCAAAGCGCGATCGCTAAATTACTTCCTAGATACTCAAATTCGCCTCATTCTCAACCCAATAATAGAGAGATTACAAACTATTTTTCCCAATCGAAAAAGCTTAGAAGATCGCCTTCTGCAAATTCTGGTTAGATTAAAATTAAAATTTCCCTTACAACCAGGATATACCGCAGGCAATATTCTTAATTTATTAGTTCAAATCGGTACTAATTTACGAGGCTATGATTTCTCTAATTTGACTCTTTGGCAAGCATATTTACGTCATGCCAATCTGTCTGAAGTTAATTTTAGCGGTGCAGATTTATCTAAGTCAGTGTTTGCTGAATCCTTTAGCGGTATTTTATCTGTAGCATTTAGCCCAGATGGTAAATTTTTAGCTGCGGGAGACACCAATGGGAGCGTTCATTTATGGCAAATGTCTAATGCTCAAAAACTTTTAACCTGCAAAGCTCACAGAAGTTGGGTCGCATCACTTGCTTTTAGCCCAGATGGTACAATTTTGGCTAGTAGCAGCAGCACAGATTATACGATAAAACTTTGGGATATTAGCACTGGTTGCCATCTCAATACGTTACGGGGACATAAGCACGGAATTTGGTCTGTGGCGTTTAGTCCAGATGGTAATAGTTTAGCCAGTGGCAGCGAAGACTGTTCGGTGAAGTTTTGGGATATCTACACTGGTGAATGTCTGCAAACCTTTTTAGAACAGCGAGATGAAGTTTGGTCTGTAGCGTTTAGTCCCGATGGCAATATTTTAGCCAACGTTGGCAACGATTTTACGATCGAATTATGGGATATTCCCAGTCATAAATGCTTGCAGACTTTTTCGGGTCATAGCGATTGGATTTTGTCTCTGGGTTTCAGCCCTGATGGTAAAATTTTAGCCAGTGGTAGTGGCGATAGCTCTATTAAAATCTGGGATGTTAGTAGCGGTCATTGTCTGAAAACTTTATTAGGACATAGCAATCAAATTCGCTCTTTAGTTTTTAGTCCAGACGGAAAAACTTTAGTTAGTAGCAGTGACGATCGCTCTATTAAAATCTGGGATATCGATCGCAGTCGATCTATAGCGATCGAGAACATCAAACCTTATCGGGTCACGCTAACCTAGTCTGCTACGTTGCTTTTAGCGAAAATGGCAAGATTCTTGCTAGTGCTTCTCAAGACGAAACAATTAAACTTTGGAATGTCGAGACAGGGGAATGTCTCAACACTCTTTATAGCGAAAGACCCTATGAAGGTATGAATCTCAGGGCAACTAAAGGTTTGACAGAAGCACAGATCGACAATCTTAAAGCTTTGGGAGCAATTCAGTTATGATTTAAGCTTAAGAGAACGCTTCAACAATAACCCCTGACTATGACCCAATTCAAAATGACGGATATCGGCTAAATTATCATTTGCTTCTAAACCAGGAGAAGCGAGGGCAACTTCCCATTCATCCATATCTAGTTGTAGCCAATCTCCTAAGGTAACGGTAATGGGTTGACCTTCCAGATGGGATACCATAGCGATTTGTTCTTCGCTATTATGAGGATTGCTGCGGACTCCATAAAAAACAGTTTGTTCCTCCTCGCTAATTTTATTAAAACGGTCTTTTTCTGTCAGATTTTGTTGTAGCCAAGGATGGTTGCGTCGGAAGTATCTTAAAGACAGATTAAACTCAGTTCTTTTGGGATCGAGATTTTCTTCATAAAAACTGACATTGCAGATTTTAAAGCAATCTTCCATAAACATCACAGCAAAGGATTTTAATCTTTCCTCATCTAGTTTTTTCAAAAATCTGACCATGTTCGATCGCGTTAGTTCTTTAAGAGGTGGCATATCTTGAATACAATGACTATCCGCACAAGATTTGAGCAGATGTACTACTTCCGATAAATTGTAATCTAGTTGACCCATGGCAGTTTGTAAGGCAGTACCAAACTCTTGCAGTTGTTTTAACTGTTTAAACCCTAAAGATTTCAAACGTTTAAATGCAAACGGTTGTTTGTAAAGTTCTGGGCTAACATTCCAATGTAAAAAGCCGATTTCCTCCGAGACTATCTTAACCCCATAACGCTCATCAGTGTTACGGAAAAACATCCAAGGTGAGTGCATCAGGGTGTTGATAAAATCCATGGGTAAACCAGGACTAAAGCCATATACCCACAGTGTTACCGCAGGATTATCGTAAGCATTGTGCAAAACTTCTGGTAAGGTTTTTCCCAAATTCCAGTTAATGGGTTGCTCAAGTCCAATCTGATTGCCCCGACGTACCGTATCATGATTACCACAACCTGTAATCCAATGGTCGCCCTGATACATCACTTCTGTGACTCTACTCCATTTTGGCAACCAAAAACCCTTTAAAGCAGGAGTATTGTGAGCAAAAATCAATGGCCCCCACTGATAAGATTCGGGCATTAGTTCGATTAATTCTCGATATCGCGATTTTTCTTCCCAACCTTCTTCGGGCCAAGGACGACCATCTTCAAAAATAGTAAATAAGAGCCGTTTGTAACCGTCAATTTCTTGGACTACACTACTCATTGCCAATAAGTAGGCATCGTCTTGCTCTACCCTACCCGAAAGGGGATTAAAAAAGCGAAAATCTTGTCCGCCATCGACTCGAATACCATCAGCACCAGTATTAATCTTCCGTCGCTGCATTTCTAAGAGAATAGCGCGAATAATGGGTAACTGGTGATTGAGGTCTTGACCGTACATATTAGGCCCTTTAAGAAATTGACGCGAAAGCAATAATTCACTTTGGTTGTCAGCATGACCGTACACCAGATCGTAGATAACTTGAATTGGCCCTATAGGAAAATTGTGGAGAGTAGCGATAAATTCTACCACTTCATCAGGACGTAAACTACTGAGTAAAGCTGGATTGGTAGCACTAGAGCCTAAAATCGGTACATCATAACCCCAGTCTTGAGTATGGGGTTTATTGAGTTCGATTTCGACGATATCATCTTCTTCGCCAATAAAACAGAAAAATTCGCTTTCAGGACTATATTCATCCCTAAATTCGATCGTCGGTTCGGTAGGTAATAATTGAATCGCATCATAACCTACATAATTTTGTTCTGCCGGAGTCAGGGGTTGATTCATGACTATTTTTTCGGCAATTTTTTGGTATAACTTCGTTAGACCTACTAGAGTTCCTTCTCTGGTGGCTGTTCCCACATGGACTTGTAAAATATTTTGGGGATCGCTCACCCGAGAAATATTTTCTGTCTCTGGTGTACCCGTGCGTTTAAAATAGTTTAAATCTGTTCTGTTGGCTTGTAAGCTATCCATGTCATATAGTTCGGCAGGAGCAAACACGCCATAAGGAAGAGAATAGGGCGCGCAGTCTCGGATGGCTCTTAGAGTATTGGTCAGACCGATATAGCGCAACCAATAAAAAGATCCTGCTTGATGTTTATTTCCTGCCCGCATTCCCTCTACGACACCCCAGAAATATTCTCCCTGTTGTTTGAGGTGCAAAGTCTCGCGTTTGAAGGGAATAATTTGCTCGCGAGCTTGCCAATCAATATCTTTGAGGGGGGTTAAAACTTCTAGATAGATATCTCGCTCGTGCATTACCTCGGCAATTAACCTTGGTGTCCAAAAACCAATTTCTGTTAATCCATCAGAACGATAATGAGCCCCCAATCTTCTGGCAATAGCTTGGGCTTTTTCTAGGTAAGTAGCGTTAGATGTTTCGAGCGCGTTTACCCAATCTAATAATTTTTTAGTTTCTGCTTCTACTAAGCTTAAGGAAGAGGTTGTCTTAACTGCCACAGTTGTTTATCTCACAATTGATATATTTATTTACTTAATCTTTTTTACTGAATCGAATTATTCTAGATGACCAAAATTTTTCATTTGGTTAGTAAGAACAATAATCATGTTACTATATGTAAAGTTTTAACGAGCAATATTTACACATAAATGCCCTATTTAAGTTGTCCAATCCAAGTTAAATAACATTTTAAGTGCAACTCAAATGGCGATTACATAACTTTTTCTCACTGTTTTGCTTTAACTCGATCGGCACATTAATCTATCTTTAGTTGGATTTACCCACCAGTGTTAACTATGATTAAATTTTAACTGGGAAACTGTGTTTTTAAATTTCGGGAAGATTATTTTCCTACCAATTTCATTACAACCTAAATTTCCTCCAACAACCAGAGGTTGACTTATTTTTCTGCTTTAAATTTCTTAATTATCTGACTTAACGTCGTTGTTTTTAGAGCAGAACATACTGATGTAAATCATTAAAATAACTATGAAATCTTCTTTAGTAATTCTCTATCATCGCGAACCTTATGATGAAGTCGTCAGAGACGGTAAGATTCATTATGTAGCCAAGAAAAGCCCTAATGGAATTGTACCCACCCTCAAAAGCTTTTTTGCAGACGTAAATCAGGGTACTTGGATAGCCTGGAAACAAGTAACTAGCAAGCAAAAAGCCAAGTTTGAAAACCGAGTTGTAGTAGAAGATGAAGGCAACTATAATGTGCGCCGTATTCCCTTAAGTGCAGACCAAGTTAAACATTTTTATCACATCACTTCTAAAGAAGCTTTTTGGCCGATTTTACATTCTTTTCCCTGGCATTTTACTTCGGAAAGCTCTGACTGGGAAAATTTTAAAAACATCAATCGTTTATTTGCCGAAGCAGCTTGTGATGAGGCAGCAGATGACGCTTTAATTTGGATTCATGATTATAATCTTTGGTTGGCAGCTAAATATATTCGTGAATCTAAGCCTAATGCTCGTATCGCTTTTTTCCATCATACCCCCTTCCCTTCTGTAGACATATTTAATATTTTGCCTTGGCGAGAAGAAATAGTCGAAAGTCTACTTTGCTGCGATGTTGTTGGCTTTCATATCCCTCGCTATTCAGAAAACTTTGTTAATGTTGCTTGTAGCTTGAAAGAAGTAGAAGTAGTTAAGCAAGAAAAAGTATCTGGGCATATAACGCCTGTAGGGATAGCTTTAGCCGAGCCAGAAATGGTAACGCAGCTAAAATATAAAGGTCAATTAGTGAATATTGATGCTTTTCCTGTCGGGACAAACCCCCAACATATCCTGTCCCTTCTACATAAATCGGCAAGCGAAACTACCTTAGCCAAGATTAAAGAAGAATTAAACGGACGCAAATTAATTATTGCTGCGGGACGGGTAGATTATGTTAAAGGAAATAGAGAAGTTTTAGAAGCTTTTGGTCGTCTTTTAGAACGTCGTCCCGAACTACTCGGTAAAATTAATTTGGTGATAACTTGCGTACAAGCAGCAGCAGGGATGAGAGTCTATAAAACGGCTCAAGGTCAGATCGAGCAATTAGTCGGGAAAATAAACGGACGCTTTGCCCGTCTCGACTGGACACCAATTAGACTCTTTACCCAACCTATTCCTTTTGAAGATTTAGTTTGCTACTATAAAGCTGCGGATGTCTGCTGGACGACACCTCTTAGAGATGGTTTAAACTTGGTAGCAAAAGAATATGTTGTCGCCCATGAAGGTCAAAATGGAGCATTGATTTTATCTGAGTTTGTGGGGGCAGCAGTAGAATTACCCCAGGCAATTTTAACTAATCCTTATTCGATCGATCGCATGGATGAAGCGATCGATCGTGCCTTGGCTATGTTGCCCGAAGAACAAGCAGAAAGAATGAGCAAGATGTACGAAACTGTAACTACCTATGATGTTAAATATTGGGCAGATCGTTTGCTCGGTTTGTTTAAAAATTTGAAGCACGAAACTATAGGAGAAAAAGAACTAGTCAAGAGCTAGATTCTGGTTTTGTTGTTAAGGTGTGAATGTCACTCATAAGTAAACAGTTATCAGTAAAGGTGCGATCGCTTTGTGAGCGAACAAACTTAATAATTGATAACTGATGCTGTGGGGACAACAGTTGAGAACATAAGACAACTAATAACTAACAACGGGCGCAAGCCTTGCGCCCCTACCGATCACTAACGACTAATTGAAAGATGCGGGATCTAACAACAATCGAAAATCAAGACTACGATTTAATAATTATTGGCGGAGGAATTAACGGGGCTGGAGTAGTTAGAGATGCAGCTTTTAGAGGTTTAAAGACAATTTTACTAGAAAAGGGAGATTTTGCAGGAGGCTCTTCTAGTTGGTCTAGTCGTCTAATTCATGGCGGATTGCGTTATTTGGAGTATTTTGAGTTTCCTTTGGTAAGGGAAGCTTTAAAAGAAAGAGAAGTTTTATTACGCACTGCCCCCCATTTAGTCAATCCTTTGCTGTTGACTATTCCTATTTATAGCGATCGCTCTCGTCCTTATTGGAAGATTTGGGCGGGGATGATTCTTTATGATATTTTTAGTTTCGATAAAACCCTACCGCTCCATCGGATGTTGCCTAAGGCTCAATTCAAGCAATTATTCCGCTCGATCGACCCTGAAAGTTTATCTGGAGGCGCACAATATTATGACGGACAGGTAGCTTACGCGGAGCGTCTCTGTTTGGAAAATATTCTTTCGGCTCAAGAAGCAGGAGCAGTAGCACTCAATTATACAGAAGTTACTCAACTGCAACGTCAAGGCGATCGCTTAACTTCTGTTGTTTGTCGCGATGTAATAACAGGTAAAGAATTTATAGTTAAGGGACATCAGCAAACTATAATTATTAATACTTCTGGCCCTTGGGTAGATAAAGTTTGCAAATTAGGAGTAAAAGACAAACAAGATGCACCCATCGGTCAAACTAGAAAAATTGGCGGAACAAAAGGAAGTCATATTATTGTCGCTCCTTTTCCTGGCGCACCAGAAACTACTTTTTATGTAGAAGCTAAATCCGATGGTCGTCCTTTCTTTATTATTCCTTGGTTGGGTTTGTATCTTATTGGTACAACTGACCTAAAATATCAAGGCGACCTCGATCGCGTTAAAGCCGATGATGCAGAAATAGATTATCTTTTAACTGAAACTAATAACGTTATTCCTACGGCTAATTTATCCAGACAAGATCTTAAATTTACCTATTCTGGGGTTCGTCCCTTACCCAATGAAGAAGGGAAAAAACCAGGCAGCGTTACCCGTAAACATATTTTGTACGACCATAAGAAAGAAGGGGTAAGCAATCTTATTTCCTTAATTGGCGGTAAACTAACTACTTATCGGAATGTGGGAGAAGAAGTAGTAGATGCGGTTTATCGGAAACTGAAAAAAACTGCACCATCTTGCACCACAGACTCTAAGCCATTACCAGGTTGGATTTTACCAAGCGATCGAACTATACAAGAAGCAATAGATAAATATAGCGATCGTTTAGCCATAAATAGTATCAATCATCTCTTTTCTGTATACGGATCGAGAGCTTCAGAAATACTAGCTTTAGTCCAGGATGAACCAGAATTAGCTGAGAGAATAACACATAATCTACCAGATATTAAAGCTCAGATTGTCTATGCCGTACGCTCGGAATTGGCACATACTCTTGTCGATATTGCTCGTCGTCGTACTACTTTGGCTATCCATGCTGGTAACTATGGGTTAGATTTATTGCCAGTTTTGACAGAAACGCTGCAAAAATACTGCGGTTGGAGTCAAGAAAGGTGCGATCGCGCTGTAGCTGAGTATCGGACTTATATGGAGGAAAATTGTATTCCCGATGATCAACTAACTTAGTTATGTATACTTTGCTCTGCTTCTTTCCAGTATCGGGCTATAAAAGGTTTAATTATATCATCTTCCCAAATTTGAAACTCTATGTACTTCTCAAAATCTCCTTCCCAATATTTTTGGTAATTGAGCGAAGTATCATCATTAGGAAGACCATAGTTAGTAACGATATATTCTAATTCATGAAGAAGGAAAACCTTTCCATAATAAGGTTTAGTGTGACTTGACAAAGCGACATAGCTATCGGGAAAGGTGAAAGAGGTTGTAGCTGGATTTAGTTGACTAAGTGGTATTCTGATTTCACATTGATTTTGGATTAGATCTTCAAACCACATCGATCGCCCGAGAACAAAATAAAAAGGATATTTTCTAGTTGGCGTACCACCACGCTTTATAAAAAGACGACGAAGGGTTACAAAAAAATATGACAAAGTAGGACAGTCTTGGACAAATTGCCCCTCTTTTTTGCTTGTTTGTTAGTATTTGTGTATTGAAAATCGGGGCAATTTGTCCCCCCTGACGAAAAAACTCT
>JBFRWK010000054.1:0-50649 GCA_051439545.1 Xenococcaceae cyanobacterium
AGATAGGCACAGGGAAAGAGTAGAATTCCCGACCAACCTACGAAGACAAAGCGATCGCGTTTGAGCCAGTCGTCGAGGACGTCAAACCATCCTCTCTCTGGGACGCGTCCCACTGCTATAGTCATATGTTAAATCTCCGAATAAATATAAGTACGATTTTTAACATAAACTTGTCTGACCTAACTTTCTTTACACCAAGAGTCAGACAATTAAGTTAATTGTGAGAAAAGTTTACTTTTCTTTACCTTACTAATAATATAAGATATCTAATTTAATTACTAGGGCTTTTCTTAATAAAATCTTAAGTTTTTTGGGATAAATCATAAAAATTGAGAATTAGGCAAAATCTCTAACATAATTTAGTTTAGATAGATATAGTACGTTACCCGAATGGCAATATGTTTACTATTGATTTAATGCTCAAAAATATTCCCTTACCTATTTCAGTGCAAAGAAAAGAAGCCGAAGATGCTCAAGCAGTATATCAGCAAATTCTCTCAGCCATGGGATCTTCCACTCCAGAAGTCATCGAACTAACCTGCGAAAAACAAGAAGACAAAAAAGTAGCTGTTCTTAGCGATCGCATTAGTGCTGTGATGATTTCGCAAAAATCGGGGGCAACCTCTTCTGGTCGAGTGCCAGGTTTTTTTAGTGCTGTCGCAGCAGAATGATTGAATCAAATATCAATAATTTAAGCCCAGTACCAGCTATAGAAGTAACAAATCTTTCCTTTAGCTGGTCGCCAACCGCTACCGTGTTGCAATCTTGTTGCCTAGAAGTTCCCAAAGGAGAATTTTGGATGCTTCTAGGAGAAAATGGGAGTGGGAAATCTACTTTACTCAAGCTTCTAGCAGGATTATTAACTCCTAACCAGGGTAAAATAACTGTTAATTCCACTGTAGGTTTTGTATTTCAAAACCCCGACCATCAATTAGTTATGCCGACAGTGGCAGCCGATATTGCTTTTGGATTAGTGGCAGAAAAGCTATCTATAACCCAGGTAAAAGAAAGAGTTAGAGAAGCTTTAGCAGCAGTAAATTTATTAGAATTGGAACGAAGACCAATTTATGCTCTTAGTGGAGGACAAAAACAACGTATTGCTATTGCTGGTGCGATCGCTCGTCAGTGTGAAATATTGTTGTTTGATGAACCCACAGCACTCCTCGATCCCGATACTCAAATTGAGTTGGTTCGACAAGTGCAAAATTTGGTCAGAAGTAACAATTTGACTGCTTTATGGGTTACTCATCGTTTAGATGAATTAGATTATTGTGATGGTGCATTTTTACTAGAAAAAGGAAAGGTAATCGATCGAGGCAACCCTCAAAAACTAAAAGCAAGATTGTTAAAAGCTAGATAATCATCATCTCCAGACAATTCTGCCAGGCTTTGTCTGGTCGTGCCAATTTGCAATATTTAATTAAAGTGCCATCTGAACTTTTTAAGTAGCCTATAGGTCAATTAGCAGAAAGAGTAAAAAGAATTAGTTGTCTCATTATCTTAGTTCTTCGATCTTTTTTTTCTGCGCTTATCTAGCAAGCAAACTTTTTTATATTTTGTTAACAACTGTGTTTAAAATAGATATATTAAGTTTTATTTATATCAATATATCTATTTTGAATGCATTCCTCATCTTCCCAGGCACTCTTATTAGTTGATGGTTATAACATCATTGGTGCTTGGTCTAGTTTAAAAGAAAATCGCGATCGCTACGGTTTAGAATCAGCCCGTGAAGCTTTAATAGAATCTCTAATTAACTATGCAGCTATGGCAGCTTATAAAACCAAAGTCGTATTTGATGCTCATTATCAAAACACCCCTAGCTGCCAAGAAGAATATACATCTTTAGTTTCAGTCTATTACACTGCCTTTGCAGAAACAGCAGATTCTTACATAGAAAAGTTTTGTGCTGGTTTTAGTAATAATAAACACAAATATAATAGCTCAAGACTTATTGTCGCTACTTCCGATCGAGCGCAACAGCTTACAGTAGTAGGCTATGGAGCAGAGTGGCTTTCAGCACAGAGATTACAAGTAGACATAGAACTAGCCATTCGTAAAATGAGACAAAAAAAACGCTCTCATAAAAAATCCTCTGGGCGTTTTTTATTTAATTCACTCGATCCAGTTGCTCAAAAACGATTACAACAATGGCGACTAGGGAAATTTTGAAAAAATATTGACAAACTTAAAAATAATAGATACACTAAAAAACGTTGCAATTATTAGAGAGCGCAACAAAAACCTGCAAGCCCCCATCGTCTAGTGGCCTAGGACACCTCCCTTTCACGGAGGCGACAGGGATTCGAATTCCCTTGGGGGTATATTTAATAAAGTCTAAATAAAAAGTCTTGTTGAAGGCGTAATAGTCATGAATCTCTCATCTGAGAAAAATGTTAATCTCAGATTTAAGAAATATCAGATACTATTGTCAAATCAGCAAGGTTCAATTGAATTATTTCACATCTATCCATAAAAAATACACCATTTAGCCGACACGAATGAACGATTAGCACCAGCGTAGGAATACATCAGATACTTTTCTAGTAAGTTCTTGCTGTGCCTTTGGCATATTGTTCGATCGCGTCCTGTTATTTCCCTCGCTACTCGCTTTAGCAGATTGGGTTCTAGATATAGCATTCGATATGCCCAGCCCTCTTTTGGATTAGCAGCATAGCCTGTATGCATTTCTCCAGGATTAATTGCTGCGATGCTACCTGTAGGCATTAATCTGTCGCATCGAAGTCAGGAAGGGACTAAAGGATAGGCTGCACTCTTGCCCCGAATGCTTGTACGAAGTCGATAGAGACATCGCATCTGGTCAAGAATTGTGTAATCGAGGCATAGAAATGCTTAGTACCCAAGGACTTTGGGGGAAAGAAATAGGCTGTCAAGTCAAGGGGCTGCGGGCGGAATTTAGTTCCGCCCTTTAAAAGCCCCGTCGGGCTGTCGGGGGCATTTTGCCTAGATAAGTGGCGCGGGGCAGCAAAGTCTCTAGCGTGAGTTAGAGAAGCCCGCGCTCTACCGTAGGTGAGCGTCGGGAGCAGTCACTGCCTTATACGAGTAAAAGACTCCTATAGTAATCCTCAAAAATTATGAAAGAAAAAATAGAACTTAGTTTCTTATTTCTTATCTATCTCACAACGCTTGATATAATTGCCATACTCTAGTGCTATAACAGGTAAAACATTCTAAGATAATTTAGGCTGTTATAGCTTGTCTAATTAGTTTATGTATAAAAATATCCTCTAACTTGCAAGTTTAGAGATGGCGTGAGGAATCGAATATGAATAAATATGAGCGAAATAACTTTGCTCTTAATCACAGCAAAAAATTAAAAGGAAAAGCTGATACTCTGTTTAGATTAAATAAACAAAATAACTTGGGCTATTTTACTGGTACTGTAATATTTTTAACTTTATTAATTAAGATTATTAGTCCCGTAGAGATAGCAAAAAGTGAGCCGTTGGTAAAAAATTCTTGGGAGAAGAAAACTAGTCAAGCCTTAATTATAGCTCAAGAGGAAGAACCCGAAGCTGAATTAGGAGAAGAACCTACCGAAGCCGAAGCCGAAGCTGAATTAGGAGAAGAACCAGCCGAAACCGAAGCCGAAGCTGAATTAGGAGAAGAACCTACCGAAGCCGAAGCCGAAAGCGAATTAGGAGAAGAACCAGCCGAAACCGAAGCCGAAGCCGAAAGCGAATTAGGAGAAGAACCTACCGAAGCCGAAGCTGAATTAGGAGAAGAACCAGCCGAAACCGAAGCCGAAGCCGAAAGCGAATTAGGAGAAGAACCTACCGAAGCCGAAGCCGAAGAAAAACTTTCAATAGAAGCAGAAAAAGAAACTTTGGAAGAAAAAATCGATGAACATTATGAAGAATGGAAATCGAGAAAAACTAGTGTCCAAATTTCTCATAGTTTTACTGCCATTACTACGATTATTCTGACAATTGTAATTACACTTATAGGAACTGGACTATTCGTCGTCCCTTCAGGAAGAATACTTGTTATGATTCTTGGAGTAATTGCAGTTTTGATTCAATTACACTCTAATATATTCTTGCTGGGGAAAAGCTTGGGAGGATATAGGGTTTTAGAAGAACAAGGTTTAATTATTAAAGAACAATTAGAGACTGTAGAAACCGAGGAAGAGTTGGAAGAATTAAATGAACTTTTTAACGAATTAGTTTTAGATTCCATAAATCTCGAATAAACAGATTTGAGATTTTATGAGTAATAAGGAAAGATATTATTGATTCAACGGTAATATAGTAATCGTTCCATGCCATAGAGTACACCTCAGTCAAAACCATTAACGATTAACAATAACCAGAAGCATTTTGTACATAAGTACAGGAGTCTGAGAATCTTTATATCTTTCCTTATTTAATTAATTAAGACTGCATACTGGAGTTTATAAAAAGATTTTATTTTTAAGTTCTAATTCTAATTAACATAAGATTGACTGGAATCTATTCAGAAGTTCTGAATAGATTCCTGGTAAGATTGAGAAAGATAACTTGATTTGGGAGCGATCGAGGAGTGACAGTTAAACCAGATTGGTTGCGAGTAAAAGCACCTCAGTGGCAGCGTGTCGGTAATGTTAAAGAGATTCTAAGAGACTTAGAATTAAACACTGTCTGTGAAGAAGCTTCTTGTCCCAATATTGGTGAATGTTTTAATGCTGGTACAGCAACCTTTTTGATTATGGGACCGGCTTGTACTCGTGCTTGTCCCTATTGTGATATTGACTTTGAAAAAAAACCTCAAGCCTTAGATCCTAGTGAGCCATTAAGACTAGCTGAAGCAGTACGCCGTCTGCAACTGAATCATGTGGTTATTACTTCTGTAAACCGAGACGATTTACCCGATGGGGGAGCGTCTCAATTTGTGCGCTGCATTGAAGAAATACGGAAAGTATCACCTAATACAACAATAGAGCTTTTAATTCCCGACTTGTGTGGTAATTGGTCAGCTTTAGAAACAATCTTAGCAGCTAGACCAGAAGTACTAAATCACAACACAGAAACTATTCCTCGATTATATCGACGAATACGCCCCCAAGGAAATTACGCTCGATCGCTCCAGCTACTTCACCGTACTAGAGAATTAGCCCCTTGGGTCTATACTAAATCAGGAATTATGGTCGGTTTAGGAGAAACCGACCCAGAAATTCGCGCGGTTATGGAAGATTTACGCAAAGTTGATTGTGATATTTTAACCATTGGGCAGTATCTTCAGCCATCATCAAAACACCTAGGTGTCCGAGAATTTGTTACTCCCGATCGATTTGCAGCTTGGCAAAAATTTGGTGAATCTATTGGTTTTCTTCAAGTTGTTTCTACCCCTCTAACTCGCAGTTCTTATCATGCAGAACAAGTCAGACAATTGATGAAATTATATCCTCGCCATTAGTTGTAGCTTTTTTTAAGGTTTTTTCTGAAAAATTAAAATTATTAACGATACTGATTTTAGGGGAACAATTGACAGAGAAAAATGTTCCTTCCTAGCAGATGTAGCAATTGATACTTAACTTGAGACATCAATCAAGCTCGATTTTTTTTCACTCTCAAGTCTTAACAAGTAAGTTCAGACTCAAAACTTTTGCGAGTCGCTTCTAGTTAACAACTCAGAAAATTATAAGCTCGGTACTTTTGCGGATGTAGTGTCTTAAAATTAAGATTTTCTTCCGATCGAATTCTAGAAATTCAGCTAAATTACTGACAAGAAAAAAAATATATTTACTGATGTTGTTTTTTTGGCAAACTTGGGCAATCTATGAGTGAAGAGTGATTCAATCATGATTTTCACGCTTAGTCGTTATTAAGAAATCACTATGTTAGCCAGTTCTTTATACGTTGAGACAGAAGAAGATAATGCTGGACATTCTCCAGCCGATAGTTTGGAGTTGCCAGAAAATAGCTATAACTCTAATAAATTGACTGACGATCTAATAGAGTTAGACCTAGAAAATATCGATCTAGATAACAGTTCTAGAAGAGGGAATCGTCCTACGACCGATTTAGTAAGATTATACCTACAAGAAATTGGTCGAGTTCCATTATTAGAAAGAGATGAAGAAGTTTCAGAAGCCCAGAAAGTTCAACGTCACATTCAAATTTTAGAACAGCGTGCTGAAGCTGCGTCAAAAAACGATCCTCTTATTCAAGAATTTGTCGAACTAATTAATGTACACGATCGCTTGGTATCTCAATTAAGCCATCGCCCTTCTCTCAAACGTTGGGCAAAAACAGTAGGTATTGAGATATCTGCTCTTAAAGAATCTTTGGTAATTGGCAAACGTCGCTGGGCAGAGATTGTCGGCTGTGATGTTAAAGAATTAGAAAGAATTCAACGACAAGGTATTCGAGCAAAAGAACATATGATTAAGGCGAATCTTCGTCTAGTCGTATCCGTAGCTAAAAAATACCAAAATCGCGGATTAGAACTACTCGATTTAATCCAAGAAGGAACTTTAGGGTTAGAAAGAGCAGTAGAAAAATTTGACCCCACCAAAGGATATCGGTTCAGTACTTATGCTTATTGGTGGATTCGTCAGGGGATAACTCGCGCGATCGCCACCCAAAGTAGAACTATTCGTCTCCCAGTTCATATCACTGAAAAACTCAACAAAATTAAAAAAGCTCAACGCAAAATCTCCCAAGAGAAAGGACGTACTCCTCGGATAGAAGATATAGCCCAAGAATTAGATATGGCTGCATCTCAAATTAGAGAAGTGTTGTTGCGCGTACCTCGCTCTGTTTCTTTAGAAATTAAGGTAGGTAAAGAAAAAGATACCGAATTAGGAGATTTACTAGAAACAGAAAGTGCTTCTCCCGAAGAAACATTAATGAGAGAATCTTTACAAAAAGATTTACAGTGTCTTTTAGCCGAATTAACTACCCGCGAACGAGAAGTAATTCAAATGCGCTTTGGTTTTGGTGGAGAGAAACCCTATTCTTTAGCCGAAATTGGTCGTTGTTTGGAATTATCTCGCGAAAGAGTAAGACAAATAGAAGCAAAAGCCTTACAAAAGTTGCGACAACCAAGACGCAGAAATCTGGTGCGAGATTATCTCGAATCTTTAACTTAAGATTAGGAGCGAGAAGAAGGAAACTAACCTTCTTCTTTTTTTTGATTGATTAAGATATTGGCGGGATTTTTGAGATTATTTTTGTAAAATACAGTTTATTGCTAACAATTACTATTGTTCATGGTTAACACAGTTAAGCCCACCCTTTCGATCGTCGTTCCTACCAGAGAAGGCTTTGCAGATCATTGGTTGCAAGAATTATTAAAAGTTGAAGGGAATGTGGAGTTTATTTTAGTTCATCCTCCTGGCATGGCAAAATACACTATTGCCGATTCTCGTCTACAACAAATTAATAGTTCATTTCGGGGTGAAATAATTCAGAGACTAACTGGACTGTTAAATACATCGGGTAAATATGTTTTAACTGTTAACTGTGATGAATATTTAATTCCTAATATTGTCGAAATATCTGTCAGTTATTTCGATCGATTTCCTGATAGTTGGGTTTTAAGACTAAGCAAAAAAGCATTTAAATTTGGTGACAAAGCAAGTTTAGAAAGTCCTTGGATAAGTATTCCGCACATTGCCGATCTCAAAATATGTAGTAAAGAAAAAGAAAGCGAACTTAACTATGATTCTGGCGATTGCTTATTAGAAATTCCGATCGCTCCTTTAGATAAAAAATTCGATCCTCTTTGCTTTTTACGAAGAAGAAAAGACCATCATGGCGTGCATACCGAAAACTTTGATAAAAAAGTTTGGAAAAACGAAATGCTCCAAGAAGCTCTTAAAGATTTAGGAGACGCAATGATTCTTGGAGGTCCAATTAAGTATGTTCCTTTCTGGTGTCTCGATCGCTTGCTCGGATTGTTTATGCAAGCTAAATTTTTTGAAAAAGGAAAAATTATCGGTCATTTATTACCGTTACCAGAACAAATTCGAGTTGAAGAAAATCCCCCTAACTACAGAAAAAGTAGAAGATTTTATTTGGTAGCGGAAGTTTTATTGCTGAGAAAGTTTCCTCAATATGGTTATTTATGGAATTTAATTATCGATCAGGTTCGGGGAACTGCATCGAGAGGATTTAACTATGTTTTGCGCCGTTCTAATTAAAATTAAATCTTATTTCTTAAATAAGTAAAAACTCGACAGAATAATTAAGATAGTAAGACAGGTAGATTCTAGATTACTATCTCGATCGAAATTTATGAATCAAAGGACGCGCATTTCTTCCGCAAGCCCCTACGAAGATCAATTCGGCTTTTGTCGGGCAATTAGGGTTGGTAACATAATCCATATCGCTGGAACAGCACCGCTTGACGAAGATGGAAAAACTGTAGGGATAGGCGATCCAGAAGTTCAAGCTCGAAGATGTTTCGATCTTCTTGGTAATGTTCTCAACGATCTGGGTGCAAATTATACAGATGTTGTACGAACACGTATGTTACTAAGCAGAATAAGCGATTGGGAGGTTATCGGCGCAGTCCATGGAGAATATTTTCGCGAGATCCGCCCTGTTAGTACTTTAGTTGAAGTTTCCAGTTTTATTAATCCTGAGTGGTTACTAGAACTAGAAGCAGAAGCGATCGTCGATCTGTGTAAGTAGGGAGTAGCAAGTAGGGAGTAGCAAGTTTCCTAATATAAATACCTATTGCTATATTTCTATTCTAGATAAATTCGGATGGTAACTAAAGTTCACTTACGCCGAGTAACGCGAGAAAATTTCCGAGAATGCCTAAATCTTCAGGTTGCTGAATCTCAGAAAAATTTAGTTGCAACCACCACAGAATCTCTCGCCGAAGCTTATGTTGACTCCAATCTCGTTCCTTTGGCTGTATATGATATTTCCGCGTGCGGTTACGAACAACCAGAAGTGCCAATGATTGGGTTCACAATGTACGAAATTGTTGCAGGTGTAGGATTTATGATGCGGTTGATAATCGATCGAAAATATCAGAGGCAAGGCTATGGACGAGCTACTACGATCGAAGTGATTCGCCGTCTTAAGCTATCTCCTGAGGTTGAGATTATTGCCACCAGTCATTTAAAAGAAAACAAAATAGCTGCAAGATTATATCAAAGTTTGGGGTTTCAACCATGGGATATTTCCTGGGCGATATCTCACCCAACAGAAGTGTATCTCAAACTTGAATCTTCCGATAGATAGCTATCTGAAATCATTCAGCTTTACAAAAAATATACATATATGAAACAATAATAAAAAATATTTGGTCATAAAATTTGAGTACTAAGCTCATCTAAACAAGGCGAGCTTTACAGAAAATCTACAAGTATGAAAAAGCGAGCCTGGTTGACTATCCTAGAAGGAAGCTTTGAACAAGGCTTTCCAGTGATTTTACAAATTAGCTCTGGAAAAAATCAGAAAGAGATTGAGATTCAAGTTACAGGGAAATTACCACCAACTCCAGAATTATGGTTAACCTGGCAACATTGGCAACAAACCTATTGTCAGTTATTGCGACTTAAAACTAGAATCAAAGCCAAACCAGGTCAAATTACGAATATTTCCGATCGCGAATTGGGGTCGCGATTTAGTACTCTTCTCAATCAATGGCTAAATCAAGGTACGGAACAATGGCAGCCAGTTAGAGATTGTCTTCATCGCAATGTTAGTCCCAATGATGAACTAGAAATTATCATTCAAACTAACAATCCGCAGTTACAACAAATTCCCTGGCATCTGTGGGATTTTTTTACTTATTATGTCCATGGGGAAATAGCTTTAAGTACCTGTCAATACCAAGCAGTTAAATCACTTCCCAGTAAAACTCAAGCACGAGTCAAAATATTAGCTATTTTAGGTCACGATCGAGACCTCGATATAGATACGGATCGCGCCTATTTAGAGCAATTATTACCCCAAGCACAGATTGAATTTTTAGTCGAGCCACAAATTGAAGAATTAAACGATCGCCTTTGGGAAACGGATTGGAATATTTTATTTTTTGCGGGTCATAGCTGCACTCATCAACAAGGATACATCTGGCTCAACCAAAATGATATTTTGTCGATCGAACAACTTAGATATGCCCTGAGAAAAGCAGTTGCCAATGGTTTATGTTTGGCTATTTTTAATTCTTGTGATGGTTTGGGTTTAGCTAGAGAATTAGCCGATTTACAACTGGGACAAATTATCGTCATGCGAGAGCTAGTTCCAGACATAGTCGCTCAAACCTTTCTCAAGCATTTTTTAACCGCTTTGGCTGAAGGAAAAACCCTTTATATGGCGGTGCGGACGGCTAGAGAAAGATTACAAAAATTAGAAACAAAATATCCTTATGCTACTTGGCTACCAGTAATTTTTCAAAATCCAGCAGCCACTACACCTACCTTGCCAAAGATGGTAAGTCAGTCGATCGATAAACCATATTGGACTAATAAAACTAGATTTTCTGCGATCTCTCTTTCTACAACTGCGATAGCAACGGCTGTCTTGTTAGAGAGCATAGAGATAGATGTTTTAAATCTTATTAAGTTATAGCCGATGGGTTTACTGACTCCAATAAAATTCAGACAATTATAGCCGAAGAGAGTTTGGGTCTTGGTTTAGCTGATGATAATAGTATTCTGAATTATTTTCAAAAAATCTTAGTCGTTGCCAGAGAAGGAAACGGTCTAGTTTTAGCGCGATCTAACGAAGACATTTCAATTAGGGGAGAAAATGACATTTTAAGCGGAAATTTTGGTAACGATCGGGTTTTTGGAAGTGGTGGTAACGATTTTTTAATTGATGTTGCAAATGAGACTTCAACAGAGCGAATAGCAGTCTTAACTCCCAAAGACGCTATATACCCATACTTTTTGGATAATCTTGTCATTAGAGAAAGCGATTTCGATAACACAAATGGGAATGACTTGTTGTCAAGGAGCGAAAATACCGATCGAAGTATTAATAACCAACCAATTGGCTTTGATGAGTTTGTTGAGTTACCTGAAATTGATATAGATGGTAATAGTTATTTAGTCGAGACTTATAGATATCTAAACGGGGAAGCAGGTGACGATTTTCTTGTCGGGGAAGCAGGTGACGATTTTCTAGACGGGGGAACAGGTGACGATTTTCTTATCGGGGGAGCAGGAAACGATGTTTTTGAATTTTTTAATATTTTGGATGATGGAGTTACGACTATTTCTGATTTCTCTACTACTGATGATGAACTAGTCTTCTATATTTATGATAATAATTTAGTCTCTGGTCAGGTTAGCAGTGATATGTTGACTCTGGGAACTGCTGCTACTACAGACCAGCACCGCTTTATTTATGATGATAGTAATGGTAATTTGTTTTACGATCGCGATGGTATTGGAGGGAATGAGCAGATTCAACTAGCTCAATTAGGTTCTAATTTAAGTTTTGAGGCTCTGTTGTCAACAATGTCAGTGGTATAGAACTTTTGAAGTAATCGATCGATAAATAACAATTGCCTCGCCTGTGTCTCTTTTAGAGGTTAGACCGAGATCCATTTAAAATTATGCTACATCAAATTGTAACCCTTGCTAGATAAGGCTTTCGCTCCTACTTTTCAATTGCGATCGCCTTAATCTTAGATAGTTGAACAAGAAATCAGTCCGCACTTTTAGCTGGTTAGTTAGTTCCCGCCGTTGAAGTTTAGACTACGAACTTTTACCAGAAGTTAGCGAAACTCTTATTTATGCTGCGATGATGCGACTTATATTACGTCGATTGAGTGCTTAATTTTTATTTGATAAATGGCTTATAACTAATGCTACTTGAGTATTTTTTCTAAGGGAATTAAATCTTTGGGAAAGTCAAAGCGATCGCTCCAAGCATCGACTACATCCGCAAACAGTTCTGGGTAGATTTCAACCATATATCTTTTAAGGCTAGGGCTACGCTTCAACAGTCGAGCGATCCGATTGCGAAAATTTTTAATTTCTGTATTCCAGTGCTGATAATTATTTGCCCGCTCTGCTTCCCAGTATTCTACTTTGAGGATATGCTCGATTAATCGCTCTAGATAACTCTCAAGCGATCGCTTCTCGGACTTGCCCATATCCTCTATTTCTTCAATCAAATTATCAAAATCAAGCTGATTAAACTGTCTTTTTTTTAGGGCTGAAGCTTGCTCCTCTACCCATATTACGAAATCTTTATTGTAGATTTTACCTTTCTGCATACGCTATGGCAGGATATTTCCGCCCCTCCTGTTACTCTTGAACCGCAACGCTCTGGAGTTTCTTTTTGGTCAGCTAGAGAACTAAAGCGTTACTCCTGTATTCTCTACTGAGGTTTTGTACTGTTATATCAATTATCGCTCGATCGAAATAACCTCAAACAAAAAAAATGGCAGAGAAACTAATTTCTCTACCTTAAATTTTTATTTAATAAATTTTTTAGCTTTAGAATTTACGATGAAGGTAACAGTTCGGGTTCTGTTTTTTGTGGAATCACTTTAATTTTGCCTTCTTCATCCACATCTACCATCGCTACATCTCCCTCGCCAACGCGACCAGAAAGAATTTCTTCCGCTAAAACATCTTCTAACAAGCGCATAATGGCTCGACGTAAAGGACGCGCACCATAAGCAGGATTGAATCCTTCTTCAATTAGACGTTCCTTGAACTTATCAGTAACTTCTAGAGAAATTTCTTGTTCTGTCAGACGAGCAAAGACTTCTGTAAGTAAGATTTCGGCAATATCTTTGACTTCTTCTTTGTTGAGTTGACGGAAGACAATAATTTCATCTAAGCGGTTAAGGAATTCAGGACGGAAGTAGTTCTTCAGTTCTTCGTTAACCAGAGATTTAATCCGATTGTACTGAGATTCAGCTTGATTATCGGCAAATTCAAAACCAAGACCACCGCCACCTTTCTCTATGACCTTAGAACCAATATTGGAGGTCATAATCAAGAGGGTATTCTTGAAGTCTACGGTTCTGCCTTTGGCATCAGTAAGACGACCATCTTCTAAAATTTGCAGCAGCATATTGAAGATATCTGGGTGCGCTTTTTCAATTTCATCAAATAGCACCACAGTATAGGGACGACGGCGCACTGCTTCGGTTAACTGACCACCTTCGTTATAACCGACATAACCAGGAGGAGAACCAATTAATTTAGAAACCGTATGTCTTTCCATATATTCGGACATATCCAGACGAATCATGGCATCTTCCGAACCAAAGAAATAGGTTGCTAAAGCTTTGGTCAATTCAGTTTTACCTACCCCAGTAGGTCCAGAAAAGATGAAACTAGCAATGGGACGGTTAGGATTTTTCAAGCCAACTCTAGCGCGCCGAATGGCACGAGATACCGCCTTAACAGCATCTTCTTGACCGATAATACGCTGATGGAGAGTATCCTCCATATGGAGCAGTTTTTCTGATTCAGATTCGGTAATTTTATTAACTGGTACGCCAGTCCAAGAAGCGACAATATGAGCGATTTCCTCTGCGTCTACAAAAGGTGAATCATCCCCGTTTTCTGCTTCTGTTTTTTTCGCTGAAGCGATCGAACGGATTTGCTCTTTAATTTCCATTTCGCGATCGCGTAATTCTCCAGCTTTATCGAAGTCTTGAGAACGAACGGCATCGTCTTTTTGCTTGAGTACGTCTCTGAGTTCTTTATCTAACTCTTTAGCTGCGGGGGGCAGTTGGGAGTTAATCAGACGAACACGAGAACCAGCCTCATCAATCAAATCGATCGCTTTGTCTGGTAAATAGCGATCGCTAATATAACGATCCGATAATTTAGCTGCTGCTTCTAAAGCTTCATCTAGAATTTTTAGTTTATGATGTTGTTCGTAACGTTCCCGTAACCCATAAAGAATTTCTATAGTTTCTTCTACAGAGGGTTCTCCGACCATTACTGGTTGGAAACGACGTTCGAGGGCTGCGTCTCTTTCGATGTGTTTACGATACTCATCTAGAGTTGTTGCCCCAATACATTGTAATTCTCCTCTTGCCAAAGCTGGTTTGAGGATATTAGCTGCATCGATCGCACCTTCTGCTGCCCCCGCACCAATTAAGGTATGAACTTCGTCAATTACCAGGACGACATTTCCTGCTTGACGAATCTCATCCATAATTTTCTTAAGTCTTTCTTCAAATTCACCCCGATATTTAGTTCCTGCTACCAGTAAACCAATATCGAGAGTAACGACTCGTTTTTCTTCAAGAATATCGGGAATATCTTTGTTAGCAATCCGTTGTGCCAAACCTTCAGCGATCGCTGTTTTTCCTACCCCTGGTTCGCCAATAAGAACTGGGTTATTTTTGGTACGGCGACCTAAAATTTGGATGACTCGCTCGATTTCCTTTTGTCTACCTACAACAGGATCGAGCTTGCTTTCGGCTGCCATCTGAGTCAGATTAGAACCGAATTCGTCGAGGGTTGGAGTTTTATTTCTACCACTTCCCCCAGTAGGTGCGCCGACTTCTGCTGTTTCTCCGAGCATTCTAATCACTTGAGTTCTGACTTTAGATAAGTCAACCCCTAAGTTTTCTAATACTCTGGCAGCTACTCCTTCTCCTTCTCTAATTAAGCCGAGAAGTAAATGTTCTGTACCAATATAATTGTGTCCTAATTGACGAGCTTCTTCTAAAGAAAGCTCTAGCACTCTTTTGGCTCTTGGGGTGAAAGGTATTTCCACCGCTACGAAACCAGAACCGCGACCGATAATTTTTTCAACTTCAATCCGAGCGTCTTTCAAATTAACGCCCATAGATTTCAGTACTTTGGCTGCGACGCCAGTTCCTTCGCCGATTAGACCCAGAAGAATTTGTTCTGTGCCTACAAAGTTGTGTCCCAGGCGGCGTGCTTCCTCCTGGGCTAGCATAATCACCTTAATGGCTTTTTCTGTGAAGCGTTCAAACATGACCTATATCTATCACCTGCTGCTTGCCCTTGTAAGCTGATTCTAGCACAGCCTCAATATTTACCTGTTTTTTCTCTTTGTTGTATTAGCGATCGGTAATAATTATTACTTATTTTCGACTATTTTCCAGCGATGGTATTTAAGAGCAGTATTTGTCTTTTGCCACCAAGTATGTAATTCCGATTGAAATTGGGATTGTTCTAATCCTTTCAGCCATAGAACTAAGGCATCTTCTCCTGTTTTTGGATAGTAGTTTCTGCGTTTACCTGCAACGGCAAAACCGAATTTTTTATATAAAGAAATAGCTGAAATATTTTTTTCACTTACTTCTAAAGTTGCCCTTTTGAGACCGCGATCGACAGCATTTTGTAGTAAATTACACAATAAAAATTGTCCTAATTTTTGTCCTCGATAATCGGGATGAATCCCCAATAAGGTAATATGAGCCTCCTCTAAGATTGCCCATAAACAACCCATACCTATAAGTTGAAGCTCGGAGTAATTATTTTTTAATTCAGGTGTAGACAAAACGAGCAAACTACTATTAGGACTATCGATTTCTCTTTGATAAGCTGCTTCTGTCCATATACCATCGAAGCATAAACGATCTAACTCTAATGTATCGGCTAAAAGTTCTTGGGTGGCGGACTGAATTGTTAATAATTTCACAATCTTGAACTGTACACTTAAAAGATAGACTTTTTGTGATTCAATAATTTAACAAAAACTAGACTATGTTAACGACGGATATCAGCCCAGAAAATTCTGGACATCGCTATTTACCAAAAACAACATCGTTTTCTCCCAATCAAGTTTTATTACCTTTAACTGCCAAAGTAAACAGTAAAGACTGTCTGGAAATTGGTGGCTGCGATCTGACTACATTAGTCAAGCAGTTTGGTTCTCCTCTCTATATTCTCGACGAACAAACCTTGAGAACAGCTTGTCGTCAATATCGCGATAGTTTTAAATCCTACTATAGTGGTGAATCTCAGGTTATTTATGCTTCTAAAGCTTGGAGTTGTTTAGCAGTATGCCGAATAATTGATAGTGAAGGTTTAGGGTTTGATGTCGTCTCTGGAGGAGAATTATATACAACCCTAAAAGCAGGAGTAAACAGCGATCGTATTTACTTTCATGGTAATAATAAATCCGACGAAGAACTAGAATATGCTATTTCTTGTGGTTGTACTATTATTATCGATAACTGGTTAGAGTTAAAAACTCTTTCAGCCTTGGCATCTCAGCATCAGGCTAGTTCTATTCCCATTATGCTCCGTCTTACGCCTGGAATCGAATGTCATACTCATGAATACATTCGCACTGGTCATCTAGATAGTAAATTTGGTTTCGATCCCAATCAAATCGAAGAAGTATTTAGTTATCTAACCGAACAATCGGCCCTAAAATGTATCGGTTTACACGCTCATATCGGTTCACAAATTTTTGAACGGCAGCCCCACCAAGATTTAGCTGTCGTCTTGGTGGAATGGATGAAAAAAGCGATGAGCTATAATCTACCTATAACCGAGTTAAATGTTGGCGGTGGCTTAGGTATTCGCTACACCGAAGCCGACGATCCCCCAGCGATCGAAGAGTGGGTAAAAGCAGTAGCGAGTTCGATCGAGTCAGCTTGCCATCAAGGTCAGTTACCTCTACCTAAACTAATTGCCGAACCCGGACGCTCGCTCATTGGCTCTGCTTGCGTAACCGCTTATACTATAGGTAGTCGAAAAGTAGTTCCGCAAATTCGTACTTATATTTCTGTCGATGGGGGAATGTCAGATAATCCTCGCCCAATTACTTATCAGTCTCTTTATCGAGCAGTAGTTGCGAATCGAATGTCTACACCATTAACAGAAACAGTTACCGTAGCTGGTAAACATTGCGAATCTGGAGATGTAGTTATCAAAGATGCTTTATTACCTCCTACCGAACCAGGAGATATCTTGGTGGTATTGAGTACGGGTGCATATAACTACAGCATGGCATCTAATTATAATCGGATAGGTCGTCCCGCAGCAGTTTTAGTTAATAAAGGTGAAGCTAATCTGATTTTAGAACGGGAAAGTTATCAGGATTTATTAAAGCAAGACCGTTTGCCAGAAAGACTGATTACTTCGGATTAAAGTTATATCTCAAAAAAAGCTATTGCTTGAGATATTGAAGTGCGTGACTGAAGATAAATAATAGGTTAGCCTTTAAACTAGCATCCAGACTTAGGTGAAACTGTATTGGCTGAAATACCTAGGTACGAGCTTCTGCTTATTTTATCTAGGAATGAGTAAGAGCGATCGCCTAGACTTGCTCCAATTTAACAGTGTCAACTTAGTCTTGGATCCTAAATCATAATTTGAAAATCATTTTTAGCTTAAATACAAGAAACAATGGAGTCGTCGGGTTTTGTTCCTGACTTAAGTTGGATACCCTCCTGGCTGCCCTATACCATTGATATTGGATTGGTTCTCGCCTTGAGTTATGTTCTCCTTCTCGTCATTGGAGAAGGAGAGCGACGTAGCTTATGGATGGTAAGAGGGTTCATTTTACTAATGCTGGCTACGGTCGTTAGTAGAAGACTAGAATTAAACTTATTAGGGTTTCTCTTAGAAAAATTAGTTTTAGGGGCAGCCGTCGCCATGGCGGTCATTTTTCAGTCTCAATTTCGCCGTTTTCTCGAACAAATTGGTCGAGGAGAAATAATTCAACTATTTCAAGCCTCTGCCAGACCAAGCGTTCAACCAGATAGTGTAATCGATCAGATCGTTGATGCGATTAAAGAGTTATCTCAAAATCGAACAGGGGCTTTAATTCTAATGGAACTTAGTGGTGCTTTGGAAGAAGAAGATTTTGTTTCTTCAGGAGTGAAACTCAATGCGGAAGTGTCTAAAGAATTATTGCAAACTATTTTTCAAACCACAACTTTATTACATGATGGATGTGTCTTGATTCGGGGTTCTCGCATAGTTTCGGCTGCGGTTATTTTACCTTTGTCAGAAAGGACAGCTTCTCGTCAGCTAGGAACTCGTCATCGGGCAGCTATGGGAATTACCGAAAGAGTAGAAAACTGCTTATGTATTGTGGTTTCAGAAGAAACAGGCTCGATTTCTTTAGCCGAGAAAGGGGTTCTAAATCGACCCTTAACTAGTAGTAAACTTAAAGAACTACTTCAGGCTAGATTCTCGCCAACAGTAGAAAGAGATGCAGTACGGATTAGCCGTAAAATCGGCTTTCAAGGAAGAATTTTACTTCAGCGTATTTTGCGTCTACCCTCATCAGCTTCTCAAGAAAAAAAATAATTAACTAAATTTTATTGATAAAGTAAGCGTTGATGAAGAATTAATTAGGATTAATTCATTATTTAAATAATGACTGCTAACCCAATTGCTTTACAAAAATTGCCTGTCGATTTACAACAAAACCGTCTACCCCAGCATGTAGCGGTAATTATGGATGGAAATGGTCGTTGGGCAAAACGAAGAGGAAAACCTCGGATTATGGGACATCAAAAAGGTGTAGATGCTCTTAAAGATTTGCTTCGCTGCTGCAAAGATTGGGGTATTCCTGCTCTTACCGCCTATGCTTTTTCTACGGAAAATTGGGGAAGACCCATGGAAGAAGTAGAGTTTTTAATGACCCTGTTTGAAAGAGTCTTAAAGCGAGAACTCAATGAGATGATGGCAGAAGATGTCAAAATTCGATTTGTGGGTAATTTAACAGCTTTACCAACTTCTCTGCAAAAACAGATCGATCGATCGATGGAAGATACTAAACATAATTCTAGTATCCAATTTACGATAGCTACTAATTACGGTGGACGAGAAGAAATTATTCAAGCCTGTCGTCAAATAGCTTCTCTAGTGCAACAAGGCTCTCTACAAGTAGAAGAAATTGACGAAGTCGTTTTCGAGAAATATCTTTATACTCACGGCATTATTCATCCCGATTTACTAATTCGGACTAGTGGCGAGATGCGCCTGAGTAATTTCTTATTATGGCAAATGGCTTATGCGGAAATTTATGTGACCCAAACTCTCTGGCCAGATTTCGATCGCGCAGAATTTCATAAAGCTTTACTTGCTTATCAACAGAGAGAAAGACGCTTCGGTAAAGTTTAGGCGATGTCCAAAAGAAATAAACAATTAGAAAATTTTTATGCTACAAATCGTCAAGAATGGCGGGAATGGTTAAAAGAAAATTATCATGCTTCTACTGGAGTGTGGCTCGTCTACTACAAAGTAAAAACTGGTAAGCCAAGTATTCGCTACAGTGAAGCAGTAAAAGAAGCCTTATGCTTTGGTTGGATTGACAGTAAGGTTAAATCTTTAGATGAAGAACGTTATCAGCAAATATTTACACCCCGCAAACCGAAAAGCGTTTGGTCCAAGGTACTCCGCCGTAAGACGACGGAGCCTGCTTGGACTTCGTCAAAACTAAATAAGCAATATGTTACAGAGCTTATAGAAAAAGGATTGATGACTGAAGCTGGACTCCAAAAAATAGAAATAGCCAAACAAGATGGCTCTTGGAATAGTCTCGATGCGGTCGAAGCTTTAATAGTTCCTCCAGACTTAAAACAAGCCTTAGAAGCCAACAAAACTGCCAATAGATATTTTGAGCAATTTAACAACTCAGCCCAAAAAAATATTCTCTTTTGGATTGAAAGTGCTAAACGCTCCCAAACAAGAGCCAAAAGAATCGAACAAACAGTCATTGCAACAGCACAAAATCAAAAGCCGTTGGCATGATTGGCTTGATTTTCTAAAAGCGTCTGGAATACTTAAGGGCCAGACAAAACTGCTGCTTCTACATCTTGACGACTAAGAGAATATTTAAAAGAGCGATTTAAATCTTCCCCTGTGTCTTTGGCGTTTAAATAACGAACAGTTAATTCTTCAACCTCTAGGCAAATTTCTGCCTTCCAGTCGCTCGTTTTCATTTGCCAACAGTGAAGATTATCTTTATCTTGTTCACAACCAAGTTGAGTGAGCCATTTTTCTAACTCGGGTAAAGGATGACTATATAAAGGAGTTTCTGGATCGGGTAGAACCATATTACTTAAATATTGATTAGGTATAGTATTTTTTATTATTTACTTTTCAGCTATTTATTGCTAAGTAACCAAAAAAACTTATTTCAAAGACTGTTTATAAAGTAAACCTTAAGACAGTTCCGAAGCTCCGAGGGCTTTCTCCCCAAGTCCCCAAGTCCCCAAATCCGCAAGTCCTCAAAAATTTAATCTTTGTTTTACAAACAGTCTCTCAAAGGGGAATATCTCGTAAATAAGCAACAGCTAAAACCAAACATAAACAGCCTACAAAAGTTAGACCGAGCAATACTAACACAAAGATTTCTCCCGAAGAAAGAGGACGGTCATTAGGGTCTAAATAAGCCGTAGTCGACCATTTATCAGTGGAAGTCTGTTGCCAATCAGCAGAAGCTTGAATCACATTAATCCGAGAATAACCGATTTTGAGATCGTAGAGCGATCGCCTTTCGGGATTACTTAAGATAGCATAAGCTTCATTTAGTTGTTGAAATTTTGCCTTGGCTACTGCTGCCGTAAAAGTAGTTGTATCGGGATGATACTTTTTGCTAAGTTGGCGATAGCTACGACGAATTTCTAACACCGAAGCTGAGGGATGCAGCCCTAAAAGACTGTAATATGTATTTGCCGCTCTTGTCTCTGCTGGCATGGATTTAGTTCTTACTCTATTAGTTTGCCGATTTTGAGTCACCCTGTATTTCGTCTCGGAATGCTAATTTTTCTTTTTTTATAGTTAACGAATTTTGGCGGTCATATCAAGTATCTTCTGAAGATTGTTGTCTAAACATTAGATAATAAAACTTGAGACCTTTAAATACTCCAGTAAACAAAATAAGATTAGAAAATGATTTGGGCTAAATTAAGATCTATATTTTCCAGAAAAATAGGACAACAAAAAATACGGCAATTTTTAGTTAAATTTTGTCTTCTCCCCCTATTAATTGCTTTCATCAGCTTTCCTTTATGGCAGATCGCTCCAGCCTGGGCTAAAATCGATGACGATCGCTATGAAGGTAATATTTATGTTCTATTTGCTGGGAATGGCTCTTTAGTACCTCCCCGTCTTAATATAGCTGAAACTTTTCAACGTCAGATACCAGCTATATTAGTTTTTTATATAGACGATAGCAGCGATTGTAAACAATTTTCGGGGGTTGTTTCTCGAATTCAAGAATACTACGAAAAGGCTGCTAGTATTATTCCAATTACTGTCGATTCTATTCCCGTTAAATCCAGCTACACGACCACAGAACCAGGATATTACTATAAAGGCATAGTACCTCAGACCGTGGTGTTAGACCAACAAGGGGAAATAGTATTCGATAAGTCAGGACAAATTCCGTATGAAGAAGTAGACGATGTTTTGAGAGAGGTATTCGATCTTTTACCCCGCGAGGAATCTGTAGAATTGAAACGTCGATCTTTTAATGAATTTAATTCAGAATTAGTAAACTAGGATTATTTGTTAATTTTAAGTGACTGAGATTTGATACTGATGAGTGATATACTGCAAGCGATAGTCAATATTGTTAACAATCCTCTATTAGACCTACTCGGTCACTATAAAATTACTAGTAATAATAGGATCAATGCAGTAGGTGATGTACTAGAAGCATTTATCAAAGATGCTTTTGCTAATACACTTACTGAAACTAATCTGGCTAATAAAGCTAAAATTTATAGCGAAACTTTTTCTTGGCTGGGAAATAAAAATAATCCACCAGATTTAATTATTAAAAATGGTGATGCAGTAGAAGTTAAAAAAGTTGACTCATTAAAGTCTCAAATTGCTCTCAACAGTTCTTATCCAAAATCCAAATTATTTGCCAACAGTCCTATGATTACAAAGGATTGTCGTATTTGTGAAGACTGGAGTGAAAAAGACATCATTATAAAGTAAAAGACCAAATAAAAGATCGACCCGTGATACCCAACCACGAATATTTAGACACAGGATTTTCTAGTATTTATATGTCAAGAAATAGAGTAAGAAGTTGGCAAGAACCATCCTTTACAATTCAAGCAGGAGGAAGACACGCTCCAATTCATCCTCAGGCAAATAAAATGCTTTTTGTTGAAAAAGATAAACGAATTTTCGATCCTTTATCTCCTAAGCCTTAGAGAAGATTATCTGTGAGAGAATGTGCCAGAATCCAAACATTTCCCGATCATTTTATTTTTCACTATCAATATATAAATCATGGATATAAAATGGTAGGAAATGCCGTTCCCGTAAATTTAGCTAAAGTTATTGCTAAAAAAATTTATGAAGATATTTATGAATACTTAGACAAAGGTTTTTGTAATTATTTAAAACCTTTAGAATATGAGAAACAATTGACATTACTACTTCCTAATTAAAATCTATTTAAATTAACTAACTTTACCTTCACCAACTAATAGGTATACTAGAAGACTGTTCCGAGCGATCGCCAATCTCTGTTGCCTTATCTAAAACTGTCTCAACTCGATTGTAAATTTCTTGAGCTTGTTCTGGGGAATTACCGATACTAGTTAAACCTAGTTTGCCAAATTCGGATAATGCTCCCATCAGATGAAAAACACTACCAGTGCGGGTACTACTGTCAAAATGTAATCGTTCCTGAGCAATAATATCCATTAAGTCATTAGGCAATAAACCACGGTATTGATTTTTTTGGAAATTATCAGAAGAAATATAATATTTTGGCCGATCTTGTTGGCTTAAAAACAAACCCGTAGCATAATCGTAATTGCCATTGGTTAAAAATTTTAGAGTCATAAAGGGATGTGTCGTTCCACCTTTACGTAAATTAATTTCGATCGCCTGAATGTCCCAGACTTTACGATCGGGTTGACGCACGGTGATAAAATCAACTCCGTAGCGTTCTAACGCTCCTTTAGCAGCTAGAGCTTTTCCTACTTTAATACCTAGTTCCTGTAGTTGGAGACGATATTCTGCATCCGCAGGAAAATAACAACCAAGATAAATTTGATTGTCCGCACCGCCTAAAATTTGATCGTGAGTGGAGAGAATTTCTACTTCTCCTGATGGTTTAATATAACCTTGAACGCTAGGCGATCGCTTTTCTTCTCCTTCGATAAAAGCTTCGACAATTGCCCCTAATTCGGGAATACGCTCGCTAAAACTTGCCCAGGTTTCTGCTTCAGCTTGAAAACTTAGATGTTTTAATTGTCCCTTTACTGCCTCGATCGTTTCGGGTTTACTAACTCGATCGGGAGCATAATTTTTAATTTTAGTTAGATCGAGTAGGGCATTTCCTTCTCCAGAAAAACCTTCATTGAGTTTAATTACCATTTTTCGGAGTTGGGGCTGTCTTTTCCAAAGATTTCTTGTTTCCTGTAACAAATCTTCAATATTATTAACTAAACAACTACCATCAGGATGAGGCACGTCAGTAGCAGCAAAAATTTCTCGACTACCACTTTTAGAACCCCAGTAAAGTAAATCGGGAGAACAAGCCAGTAGAGGAATTCCCAGTTTGAGAGATAATTCCTGTTCGAGTGCGGTAGAATTGTAACAAACCATGAAAGACTTATCTGGTCTTAAGGCACGACGAATTCGATCGACTAAACGAGGGCGATCGAGGATTTTTCGGGTCAAAGGTTGTAAAGAAGCATCATAAGTACTTAGTAAGAGTAAACGATCGCGAGCGTGAGAAAAAGGAATACCTGGCAGAAGTTGCAAATAATAATCGATCACAATGGGACAGAGAGGAAGAGCGGTAACATAGATTACTCTGGTATGAGGATTCCGCAAGCGAATCAAAGAAAATAATAATCTTTCTTCATAATGTAAGAATCCTGGGATTTTTTGGCCGACGTGCTGATCGATGCTATAGGAGGGAACGACTAGTATATCGTAATCATCCTGGTCAAATGTATCTACACTTTGCCAGCGATCGCGCAATTTACTTTGTAGCTGTTTGAAGCGATTTGTCAGTTCAGAGGTAAAATAATTAACAGTTTTTACGCCCACTCAACCCTCCTATTGATAGATACTTGCTATCGTAGTCTCCAGATATCTTCTTAGTATAATTGGTAGGTTTTTCTTAGGAAATGGGAAGATGAGCAAAGGTCGGCTAAAATTGCCACATAATCTATGGGAAACAACCTTTAACATTTAAACATCAAGAGCATGACCGTCGTTGTCTTTGGCAGTATAAATATTGACCTAGTAGTAGAAGTTACTCACCTACCAGCAAAAGGTGAGACAGTAATTGGCAATCGCTTTTTTACTAATGCTGGAGGTAAAGCAGCTAACCAAGCTGTAGCCGTTGCTAAACTCGGCATTCCAGTTCATTTAGTCGGGCAAATTGGTGATGATACTTTTGGTCAAACTTTACTACAAAATTTGCGAAAAGCAGGAGTACAGACTGATAAAATCACTGTTAATCCTCACATTCATTCGGGGATAGCGTCTATTACCGTAGATGAAGAAGGACAGAACACGATCGCCTGTGCTGCGGGAGCTAATCGTCTAGTAGGAGAACAAGAATTAGCACAATTTAGAGCTTTATTACCCAAAGCTAAAGTAGCGATGTTAGAGTTGGGAGTCCCATTATCTAGTGTCTTAGCTGCTGCCAGGGATGCTCGTGCTAATGATTGCTGTCTTATTCTCGATCCTGCTCCAGCTAAATCTAATTTACCAGATGAGCTTTATCAATTAGTTGATATCATTACTCCTAATGAAATCGAAGCAAGTCAATTAGTCGGCTTTACCGTTGATGGTGTAACCACCGCCAGACAAGCAGCCACTTTTTTGCATCAAATGGGAGCAAAAAAGGTAATAATTACTTTGGGTAATCAAGGAGCTTTTTGCAGTACGGGGCAAGATAGCTTTTGGGTTAAACCTATTCCTGTTAAAGTAATCGATGCTGTAGCTGCGGGAGATGCCTTTAATGGTGCTTTAGCTGCTGCTTTGGCACAAGGGAAATCTCTTAGAGAAGCAGTAGAATGGGGTAATCTTGCTGGCGCATTATCTGTCACTAAAAATGGCGCACAAGCTTCGTTACCAGATCGAGATACTTTTATGGCAAGATTGGCTCAAAAAGCTTAATTAAAGTAGCGAGTAGCAAGTAGCGAGTAGCGAGTAGCTTTTTAGTAAGTGTGCTGCGTGTGCTGTGTATTGGTTTTTAATAATCAATGGCTAACTACTAACCACTTAATAAAAATAGTCAACGATCGATTGCGCTATCATTTCTGAGCCATTTTTTAGAAGAGAATCCGATCTACGAGGAGGTTGACATTTTTGTCGCCAAAAATCCCAATTTCCCTGGAAGAATTCTTCCGTGGAAATAATTTGGTGGTAAGAATAATCTTGAATACCTTTTAGAAGAATAGGAGATTCTGCAAAGTCTTCGCGGGTTAGAGAAACAAGAGGAACATCTAAGCGTAAAGCTTCAGCAAAAGTGCTATAGCCTGGTTTAGATAAAACTCGTCCACAAAGAGGCATAAAATCTACGGGACGCTCTCGATCGCCTGTTATTTTAAGTAGATTTGGTAAGTTGGGTGCATGGCGATCGAAAGTAATAAATTGCCAGTCAAGAAATTGTTTTAAATTATCATAAGGGATAGCTTGCAGTCCTAAACCACCAAAGGTGAGCAAGACAGTTTTTGCTTTAGTTGCCTTAATCCCAAATTTTTCCCGTAATTGGGTTTCTTCATAACGGGGTATACCTCCAGTTAAACCTACCTCAGTAACTTGTTTAAAAGCACTCATCGGTTCGGCTAATGGCAAACGGAAAAGGCGATCGCCTTTTTGATAACAGGACTCAATCCAGGTAACAATTTCTTCAAAATCTTCTCCCCAGGCGCGATAAATAAAATCCCAACCAAAATTACTCATCATCCAACAAGGAATACCCGCAGCTTGGGCAATGGATGTAGCTAATGCAGGAATATCGGCTAAAATTAATCTGACATTGTTTTTTTGGATAAAATCGGCTTCTTCAGCAATAATCGAGTTTCTTTCAGCATAAATTTCCTGCATTTTAGCTAGAGTAGCTTTTTTGTCCATAGTTAAACTATCGCTTTGAATTACTCCCACATCAAAAATACGGGGATGATAGCGAAATTTTCCCCGTACATAAGACTCTAATAACCATTGTGGTGCAGTTGTCGCAAAAATAAGTTCTATTTCTGGAGCTAATTCTTGTAATCTGGCTGCTACCGATGCAGTACGCACGGCATGACCAAAACCATGATTCGTAATTGCAATATAAAGTGCTGGTGGAGACATAAGCTAAATTTTATCTACTTAGTATAATTGTTAAAATCAATGTGACTCATAATAATCTAATCAAAAAAACAGGAAAATTATTTAGATTGGCTAAAATTTTTGATAACGATTATCGTTATTACAATTAAGTTTTGTAAACCAGATTACTTCTCGCAAACCATGCCAGAGACTAACCAGCAAGGATTACCTGTCACCATAATTACGGGCTTTCTCGGTAGTGGTAAAACCACCTTACTCAATCAAATTCTCCAGAACGATCGAGACTTTAAAGTGGCAGTGTTAGTTAATGAGTTTGGAGATATCGATATTGATTCTCAACTCTTGGTTTCCTATGACGATGACATAGTAGAGTTGAGTAACGGTTGTATTTGCTGCACTATCAACGAGGGATTGGTAGAAGCTGTAAAAAAAATATTAAATAGGGAAGAAAAAGTAGATCGTTTGATTATCGAAACTACTGGTGTAGCCGACCCTTTACCAATTATTTCAACTTTTGTTGGTTCGGACTTTCGGGATTTTACGCGCCTTGACGCGGTAATTACCGTAGTTGATGCAGAAACTTTTACCCCAGAACAGATGAAAAGCGAGGTAGCATTTAAACAGATTGCTTATGGGGATATTTTATTGTTAAATAAAACCGATTTAGTCAATACCGAACGACTAACTGCATTAGAAACCTATATTGCATCTGTCAAACAAAATCCCAGAATTATTTATACCAAATACGCACGAGTTCCTTTACCACTAATTTTGGATCGGGGGTTAACTTCAACCGATAGTTATCGAGAAGATTCGGAAAATCGAGAACATCACCATCATAACCATCATTTAGAAGCCGATGGTTTTGTGTCTATGTCCTTTCAAAGCGATCGCCCCTTTGATGTTTATAAGTTCCAAAAATTCTTAACCGATCGACTTCCAGTAGAAGTATTTCGCGCCAAAGGAATTATTTGGTTTGCAGGGAGTAAATTACGTCACGTCTTCCAATTATGCGGACAACGCAGCGATCTTAAGTCCGAACCTTGGTCTACTTCTCCTGTTAACCAACTAGTATTGATCGGTCGTCATTTAGATACCGATAAACTCCGCCAACAGCTAAATGACTGTTTAATTTAATCTCTATAAGCTTGTCAGCTAAAATTCCCATTACAGCTAGAGAACATTTAGCTATACTGGATAACGGTTAACGCAATCTTTTAAAAAGGAAGGTGGTAATAGCGGGTTTACATGAATCACCAGGGAAACAATATGCTAACTAACCCAAACCCGTCTAAATTATCTTGGCAAAGTTTTGGCTTTTCCCCTTGGACTCGTCAGGGGAAAATTTTTGGCGTTGCTTTTAAACTATCGTTTTTTTTGTGGTGGGATAATTTAGTAGGTAATAATTCTTCTAAGCAAAGACATCGTCGGGCAAAATGGTTAGTTAGAAAGCTACTGGAATTAGGTTCTACTTTTATTAAAATCGGACAATCTTTATCTACTCGTGCCGATCTAATTCCTTTAGAATATGTAGAAGAATTAGGACAACTGCAAGATCGAGTACCGCCTTTTGATTCTGACCTAGCGATCGCTGTTATCGAACAGGAATTAGGAAAACCAATCTATACTTTATTTCGCGATTTTGAGTCTATTCCCCTAGCTGCTGCTAGTTTGGGACAAGTACATAAGGCAAGACTTCATACAGGAGAAGATGTAGTTGTTAAGGTACAACGTCCTGGTTTAGCCAAATTATTTAATTTGGATTTTGAAATTTTACATAGTTTAGTTCGGTTTCTCAATCGCTTTTTTCCTCGAATCAGAAAATACAATTTAGAAGCAATTTATCGAGAGTTTTTTGAGCTTTTATATTTAGAGATAGATTATATTCATGAAGGTAAAAATGCCGATCGCTTTCGGGATAATTTTAGGAATTACAGTCAGGTAATAGTTCCTCAAGTTCATTGGCAATATACTACACAAAAGGTTTTAACTCTAGAATATTTACCAGGCATAAAAATAGACGATCGCGCTAGTTTAGAAGCCAGTCATATTAATACTAAAGAAGTAATTCAATTGGGAATTACTTGTTATCTCAAGCAGTTATTAGAAGATGGATTTTTTCAATCCGATCCCCATCCTGGTAATATGGCAGTCAGCCCAAAAGGAGAGATTATTTTCTATGATTTTGGCACGATGGCGGAAGTTAAATCCATCGCTCAAGATCAAATGGTCAAAACTTTTTTTGCTGTCTTAAAAAAAGATACCAATGAAGTAGTTCAAACTCTAATTTATATGGGGTTAATTGAACCAGTTTCCGATCTGACTCCCATTAAGCGAATGGTAGCTTTTATCTTAGAAGAATTTACCGATAAACCCATCGATGTTAGAGCTTTTGAACAGATGTCGAGTGAAATATATTTAATGTTCGAGCAACAACCATTTCGCTTACCGCCTCAAATGACTTTTATTATTAAATCTCTGACTACTCTTGATGGTATTGCTCGCGCTCTCGATCCTCAATATAATTTATTAGCTGCTGCTCAACCTTTTATTAAAAATATTGCTTTTTCGGAAGGTAAAGGTAGCCTATTAAAGACTTTAGCCAAACAAACCAAAGATTTTCTGCAATATAGGTTAAATAAACCTACTCGCACGGAATTATTACTGAGTCGTTTAGAATCAAGATTAGAATTAGGAGAACTACAAGTAAGAGTTCGTCCCTTAGAAAGCGATCGCCTTCTCAAAAGAATTCAATTAGGAATTAAAAGTTTAATTTATACTGGTTTGACTGGTTTTTCTCTAGTTGCTGCTGCTATTTTACTCGTCAACTCTTATACAGGAAGTGCGATCGCGCTTTTTTGCTTTTCTCTATTTTGGTTGATTTTTTTAATGCGATCGTTAATTAGACTAGCTGTTCAAGAAAGATTAGATAAAAGATTGCTCCAAAAATAGTTAGAGTTGGCACGAAAAACTTTAATTGGGAGATATAACCTCTGAAATAGCTATCAGCTATCAGCTTTTTTTAAAATTCGCCAGCTAAATTAACTTAACCTTAATTGAACCTTAATTGATATTTTATTACTAACAAAAATAAAAATTTCAGTGTTATTACGGAAATGAAAATGAGTTAATTATGTTAATAGTATTTTTATAATTAACTACTAAATAATTACACTTAATTGATATCTTGGAGCAGTAGGAGCGAACTCAATAATTAAGAAATTTGCACCTAATTTCCTATTTTTTGGCTTTGTCCTTTCCCGTAACTTCTCTAGGACGATAAAAATTTTTTAGTATTTTTTAAAAAAATTTAAGGAAATCGAGGTTGATAATGGACAATAATCAAAGAAATTTCACGGCTTTTCGACTATTCTTTGTTTTTACAGTGAGTTCTCTCATAGGAACTAGCATTATCTTCTATCAATATCAACATCGTTTTTCAAGGGTTACTTGGTTGACAAATTCACCAAAAAAAAATGATGTCAGAATATTTTCAAAGACAAATTCTCTCCCAGAAAGACCAGGAATAGCATCTCTTAAATTTTATTCAACCTTAGAAGAAGTACCTAATGTACCTCAAGGAATTTTTTGGTATGGTAGTTCTATTCCTTTTGCACCTCTACATACTGATGAAATTGTAGAAATTTTCGATCGATCCCAACCAGGTTTTCAACTGCGATACAGCGAGCCTCCTGCTTATACTAAGCCTGGTTCTAGTACGAGCGTTGCTATGCTCCTCGATGGCACAGTTAGTTTTGCCGAATTATCCAGACCATTAAGAGATTCAGAATATCAAAAAGCAAAAGCCAGAGAAATTACTTTGAAACAAGTTCCTATTGCCTATGATGGAATTGTTTTTTTTGTTAATCCTTCCCTTCCCGTAGAACAAATCTCTATAACTCAAATTAGGGAGATGATTTTAGGAAAAATTACTAATTGGCAAGAGGTAGGAGGCCCTGACTTACCAGTAGTTCCCTATATATTTAATCCTAAAATAGCTCCTAGCACTCTATTGACTCTGTTTGAAGAACCAGAACTAGAACAATTTAGTAGTAAAGCTCAGTTTGTAAGAGACTATACTGATGCAATTCGTAAAGTAGCAAAGACTCCAGGAAGCTTTAGTTATGCTTCGGCAGCCATAATTATGAATCAACGTAGCGTTCGTCCTGTATCTCTAGCAGCAAAAAACTCTCATAATTATGTAAATCCCTTTATCCCTGGCGAGAAAAGAGAAATTAACACCGAAGCTTTTCAAAATGGTCAATACCCTCTGATGCGTCGTTTCTTTATTGCTATTCGTCTGGATGACACCATCGATGAGCTAGCAGGAATAGCATATACTAATTTACTACTTTCAGAAGAAGGTCAAAAAATAATCGAGCAAGCAGGATTTGTACCGATTAGAAAGCCAGAAACCGCCAAAGAAACAGCAACAGTAAACCAAAGATAGATACTATGGCATTGGGATAGAAAAACATTAATGACAAACCAATCAATAAAAGTCGTTCTAGTTGGTTAATTACTCTACCAAAATAGCCAGATATAGCAGATGTAAAGGTAAAAAGTCCTATTAAACCAAAGGCAAATACTACTAACTGTTCGTTCCAACTACCATCTATTAAAGGGGTAAAAGCAAATAACAAAGGTATGATATATAAGCCCTTAGCGAGTTTTACTGCTTCTATGGCAGTAGCTACTGAGGAAGTTTTGGCAATTCCTGCTGCTGCATAGGCTGCTAAACAAACAGGAGGGGTAATATTAGAATCTTGTGATAGCCAAAAGATAATCATATGGGCAGCCAATAATGATACTCCCATATTTTCTAAAGCTGGGGCTGCTAAAACCGCTAGCATAATATAGGCAGCAGTCACGGGTAAGCCCATACCTAAAACCAGAGAAGCTAGGGTAATCATTAATAGGGCTAAAAATAAGTTACCGCCAGACCAATCAATTAAAATACTCGAAAAAGTAATTGACACTCCCGTCATAGAAATGCTGCCAATAATCAATCCTGCTGCTACTAGCAAAATCCCCGTAACCACCATATTTTTTGCCCCTAAAGCCAAAGCATCGAGAATATCTCTGATGCCCATGGGGTTTTGCTTACTCAACCAAGAGCTTACAAAGACGGCAATGATGCTATAGCCCGCAGCGTAAGTCGGGGTATAACCCAAGATTAATAAAGTTATTAAAAGTAAGATGGGCAGAATAAAAGAAATTCCTTCTCTGCCTATATTTGCTAAAGAAATAGTACTAGTCTCACTGACAACTTCCAGCTTTTTTTGATGAGCTTCCAACCAAACATAGAAGCCAACAGTAGCAAAGTACATAATGCCAGGCAGAAAAGCTACCGTAATAATAGTTTGATAGGGTAAACCAGTGAATTGAGCCATAATAAAAGCTCCTGCTCCCATTACTGGAGGCATCAATTGTCCGCCTACGGAAGCTGCTGCCTCGACTCCCGCAGCAAAAGGAGCTTTAAAACCATTTTTTTTCATCATGGGGATAGTAATCGAGCCAGTGGCAACAGTATTAGCCAATGCGCTGCCAGAAATTGTCCCCATCAATCCCGAAGCTACCACTGCTACTAATCCAGAGCCTCCTGCTATTTTTCCCGTTACCGCCCTTGCCAAATTAATAATAAAATCAGTACCGCCAGATTTGAGTAAAAAAGAGGCGAATAAAACGAACATATAGACAGAGGTTGAGGAAATAGAAGCAGTATTGCCAAAGAGTCCTTCATCAGTAAAACACATTCGATAAAGAACTCTATTTAAGGTCATGCCCCGAAAATAAAAAACCCCGTCAATAAATTTGCCCCACCAAAAAACATAGCTGAGGCAAAACAAGCTGAGGAAGGGAATAATAATTCCCGATGTTCTCCGTCCTAATTCTAGAGTAAGAATAATCGCGATCGCGCCTACAATAGAATCAACAACCGTAAGTTCTAAATTGCGCTCGATTAAAGCATTTTCAGCCCAGATAAAATAAATAGCCGTAGCTAGCATCAAAATACTAAGCAAGACATCAATTATTCGATAAGAGCGAGCGCGTTTTTGGGGAAACAGAGGGTAAAGGAGAAAACCTAAAGCACCCAACAGACCGAGATGTAAGCTATTACGCCAGAATTCACTAATTGTGCCAAAAGTATTAACCCAAAGATGAAATCCAGAGGTAGCAATAGCCAACCAATAAATAACAGGCTGTAGTTGTTTTTTTTTTCGACATTTTAATAGCTTTTAGCTGTTAGCTATTAGTTTTTAGCTTCATAATCAAACTTGCATCTAGTTTAAGTAGCAAGCAACTCAGCGGGAATTTCTAAGCCTTGTTCTTGGTAATATTTAATTGCCCCTGGATGCAAAGGAGTTGTCAAACCAGAAATAGCTTTATCCAAACTCATTTCTTTGGTTGCTGGATGAAATTCTTGTAGTTCGCCCAAATTCTCATATATAGTTTTAGTGATTTGATATACAGTTTCCTCATCAATAGCAGGGCGTACTGCTAAAAAGTTTGATTGAGCAATGGTATTAATTGGTTGCTCTTGACCTGGATAAGTATTTGCTTCTATTTGATAAGGTTGCCAGACAGGAAAAGTAGTATTAATCTTAGTTAATTGAGAGTCGGTAAACTCCAAAATAGCTATTCTATCTGCTTTCATCGCTGCATAGGTTTGAGTGATGGCAGAAGCGGGAACACCAGCAGGAATGTTCATCCCCGCGATCCGACCATCCTGTAGTGCTGCTGCGGATTCACTATAACCGATATATTCTGGACGAAAATCTCGGTCTACATCAAAACCCAATTCTGACAGAATAGTACGACCAGAAATTTCTGTACCCGACCCCCGTTTACCAATAGAAAAAGATTTTGCTTTAATATTATTTAAATCCTCAATATTTCCTGTATTGGCAAATTCTTTGGGGATAACAAAATGCTCTACATTTTGCCAGAGTAAAGTAATAGCCCGAAATTCTTGTTCGGGGTTTCCTTCATATCGACCAGTACCCGACCATGCCATTGCTCCGAATAAACCCTGTAAAATTGCGAGATCGGCTTCTTGATTTTTTAGCAGTTGAATATTTTCTGCCGAACCTGCTGAATTAATGGCATTCATTATGAGTGCTGTTTTGTTACTAATTAAAGTAGCAATGGCAACACCCACAGGATAAAAAGTTCCTCCTGTAGTAGCTGTAGTTAAGATTAGTGACTGTGGTTGTTCTGCCTGTGGTGAGGTCGTATCTGAAGCATTTTGCTCGCTAGACTCACTACAACCCGAACTGATAAGAGAAGAGAGTAAGGCACTCGCTACAGATATTTGAAGAAAAGACCTGCGTTTCATAAAAAGTTAGTTTCGGCAACAACAAGGTAATTTTTTTGATGATGATTAGATGCTTCCTAATTTTATCGATCGAAAATATTGCTCAGATTATTCTTATTGTCTCGGATAACTAACTCTTAAGTCTGTTATTTGGTTATCATTTGTCTATTCAACTAATCCCCAAAACAAATACCCAAACCTCTAGCTGTTTTAACCAAGGTATCTTGCGGATCGACAGCACGATAATCTTTAATTGCCTCGGCAATAGGTACATATTGTACTTGTCGATTTTGCCAAGTAACCATGTAGTCATATTGATCTCGCGCAATTAATTCTACTGCTGCTACACCAAAAGCAGAAGCTAAAATTCGATCGAGGGGAGAAGAAATACCGCCTCGTTGAGTATGCCCTAAAACAGTTACTCTTGTTTCTGCACCAATCATTTTGGTAATTTGTTCGGCAACATAGTGTCCGATACCCCCAAGACGACAATCCTTAAAATGTCCTTGATGGATTGCTTCCCCTGTATCCGTACATACCGCTTCCGAAACAACTACGATCGAATAATCTTTACCTCGATCTTGTCGTTTTTTGAGGTGGGTACATATTCTTTCTAATTTACTAGGAATTTCGGGGATGAGAATTATATCTGCCCCCCCAGCAATACCAGCATTGAGCGCAATATGTCCTGCATCTCTCCCCATGACTTCGACGATCATTACCCGACTATGGCTAGCTGCGGTAAAGTGAAGACGATCGAGCGCTTCTGTGGCAATATTAACTGCGGTATCGAAACCAATAGAACGTTCGGTGATACCTACATCATTATCAATGGTTTTGGGAATTCCCACTAAATTGATTTTTCCTTTTTGCGCTAGTTTCCGTAAAATAGCTAAACTGCCATCTCCACCAATGCCAATAAGCGCATCTAACCCTAAATTATGATAACCATCGATAATTTCTTCGGAGCGATCGATTATACGACCATCACACATCGGAAAAGCAAAGGGATCTCCTTTATTCGTAGTACCTAAAATTGTTCCTCCCATATTTAAAATGGGGTCTACTCTATTAATATCTAGGTAAATTGCTTGGGGAGGGCGGGACATTAAGCCCTGAGTTGCCTTACAAATACCGTTAAACTAAGCCACCTTGTCACCAAGGCGACTCGTCTTCAGAACGCAGCATGAGATTTTCACCTCACTGCGCTCCTCTCTCTTCAGGCTCTTTATGAGTACCATGACCAGTTACTAGTGTTGGAATGTCATCTACCCATATCCAGTTTTGTTTGTCAAACCACTTGATGAGTTTTTGCCATTCTCTGTTTTGTTTGTAGGCTTTTATAGCCTCCAAGTCGTTTCTGGTCTTTTCGTCGTGACAGTGTTTATGGAGAAGTTGACGATTATTTATTGAGTTAATACCCCCTGCTTTTACGGGGGTGATGTGGTCGTTTTCTATTACGTCATCTTCTTGGAAAGGAAGTTCACACCAGTTGCATTTGCCTTTTTGCTTATGAAGCATCTTGGCTATTGGGTCTTTTAATTCTGGATGTTTTTTCATCCTAGTTGCCCAGTATATTGTGTCTCCATCGAAGGGAGACTTTGTGTTTCTGATTTTGGTGTGCCTTTTTATGGCTATTTTATTGTGCTTTATTAGGCTTATGGTAGAGTCGTTATATTTGACTCTAAAAGTCCACCTGTCTTCTCCTATTTTTCCCCAGTATTTATCAGACACCCAATGTTTATTTTTATTGGGGTGTCTTCTGTTTGCCCATCTACGTATTCTTAGATATGTTAGATTTTGAATCCTGGAGAATATGTCTTTGCTGCATACCGTTCTGAAGTAGTTGCACCAGCCTCTTATTATGGTGTTTAATTCCTTAATAAGTTTTACCTGAGGAGCTTGATTAAGTCTTCCAATTGTGGATGAGATTTTCTCATAGTGTCTTCTGACACTTTCATTGGATGGCTTAATGATTGTTTTAAATCCGAGTGTTTCACCGTTGGTTTTTTTACCAGATTGGTATTTGCCTACTTTGTACTGTCTGATGTTGAATCCGAGAAAGTCGAATCCAGGTTTATTATCTTCTAGTTCATTTAGGGTATGTACTATCTTGGTTTTGCTCGGTTTTAGCTCCAACCCAAGGGGAGATAGCCAATCGCTGATTATCTTTTGACATTGTTTTAACACTTGTAGACTTTCATGGATTATGACAAAATCATCAGCATATCTGATTAAAGATGCGCCTTTGATTTGTTTTATCCTATTTTCCATACCGTGTAAGGCTATATTGCTTAAAAGTGGGGAAATTACCCCACCTTGAGGCGTTCCTTGATGGTTTGGAGTCCTTTCATGTTTGACATAGTCGCAGATATCTGCTTTTAGCCATGCCCTGACTTGTCTCCTTAATTTAGGAAAGGTGTTGAGCTTGGCAAGTAGCTTTTGGTGGTTAATTTGGTCAAAACACTTGCTAATATCAGCATCTAGTACAAACTTAGATTTACATCTAATTTGGTTAAAGATTGCCTCTATAGCATCGTGTGCGCTCCTTCCTGGTCGGAAACCGTAGGAATTTCCTTCAAACTTTGCCTCCCATTCGGGTTCTAAAGCAGTTTTGGCTAATGCTTGCACTGCTCTATCACGCATTACAGGAATACCCAGAGGTCGCTTTTCCTCTCTACCAGCTTTAGGAATCCATACTCTTCTAATAGGTTTGGATTTATCCCCTAATTTCAAATTCTCTGCGAGTTCTAGACGCTGCTTTGGAGTCAAGGATTTCACCTTATCCACACCTGCCGTCTTTTTCCCTGAGTTATCCTGTGTGACCTTTCTAACAGCCAGTAATCTGTTGTAATAGGATTTAACTAGAGTTTTTTGTAGCCTTCTTCCTTTCTTGACATTGCCACTGACATAGGCTCGGTAGATTCTCTTTTGTAACTTAAATGTAGCCTTTTGGATTTTACGCCAATTAAGCTCATTCCATTCCACAGTATTTAAATTTAAATCTGTCTTAGACATATTTATTACTACTTAATTACTACTTTCCTGAATCCAGTGAGTACGTCAGCATATCTTACTTATTACAAGCAAGCTTTGGCTTCTTACTCAATCCTGACTCCTAGTAACCTCTATTTCTAGAGAGTTTTGCGTCTTGGTTGACTACTTACTCGTTTCGACCTTTTGAGTAAGAGTTACTAGGAGGTTATCTCGTTCCGAATATTCTGTTGATATGAACCTTTAGGATGCATCAGTGTACCGACTGTGATTAGTGTTGATTACTTAAGGAAATAATTAAGTAATAATCATTTAACAGTTTTGCCTTTTGGCTACAGCATATCAGTACTGATTTTGCTGTTTAGATTTTACGATACTTATGACTTTAACCTGTCCACCGACTACAATTGGTGTTGGTTACTTACGTATTAAAATAAGTAACAATTTTAAGTGTAGTTGTACCTTTTTGGTTACAGCCTGACAGTACTGTTTGGCTGTTTTTGGGTAACGATGGTTACGGTTGCTTTGAGCTTTTGCTCTATCCTTGGAATTCTTGCTAGGGGCTAACCAGTTCAGACTACCAGTTAGTTTCCCGTTTAACCCCGCTTTACGGATTGATGACCAGTCACTACCGTAGGGGTTATGCTTTTACTCCCAACACCGAGAGAGTAGGGCTTGAGTACTTAGGCTTTTATTAATATTTGACACCTTGTTACAGGCTCTCTCACCTACACAGAATATTCAGTTGTCAAGGTTCAAAATGACCAATTGGGTTTCATTAATTTCTTAATGATTTTATTTTGGTCTTGTTACCTAGCTAGTACCACGTAATTGAATTACTTTTGTACTAAACGAGTCGCACTAATACTTCCCAATCATAAATATTCACAGCACAGCGAGTAACTGCCCGAATTACAGCATTTAAGCCAGCACAGTCTCCTCCGCTAGTGAGAATACCAATACGTTTTCTTGCTCCCATATGAGTAAGCTCCACCGATTATACATTTCTATTTTCGATGGGAGAGGCAATATATTTTTTTCGTTAACAAAGTCTCTAGATTAGTTTTAAGAAATTAGTTGTTTACTGTCGATCGATAAAGTTTTTTGGCTCGATGTTAATTAAAGGTAAAGTTCCATTACCTCCCATAACTTGAGGAAATTCACCGTTCCATTTTTCGATCGCTTGTTTTTGGAGTAATTCTGGGGTTAAAGTTTGTCTCTGTAATCTTTGTGCTTCTGCCTGTCCTTTAGCACGATTAATATCTGCTTGAGCTTGTTTTTCTGCTTTTAATGCCTCAAATTCAGCCCGTTTGGCTTCTTGTTCGGCAATTTGTTTAGCTTCGATCGCTTTGGCAAATTCGGGAGAAAAAGCGACATTAACCAGAGAAATATCATCAACAATGATGCCGTAACTAATTAGTCTTTCTTTTAATTCTCGATCGATTTCTTGTTTTAACTCTTTTCTTTTGGCGATGATTTCCTCGGCGGTTTTTTTGGCAGTAGCTGCTTTGACTACTTCAGAAACAGCAGGAGTAATGATCCGAAAGACAATTTGTTCTTCATCTCCAACCCGTTGAAAAATTTGATTTACTTTCGCAGGATCGATATGCCAATTAATCGCTACATCCATATCGACATCCTGTAAATCTTTAGAAAAAACTTCTGCATCTACATCGTTTTTTTGTACCCGCACACTTAAAGTTTTAACTGTAGTTATAATCGGCGTAATTATGTGCAGTCCTTCATCAAAGACAATATCTTGCACCTTGCCAAAGCGCATGACTACCCCCCTTTCGCCTGCGCCAACAATAGCAAAAGGTTTGAGAAAGAGAAATCCGACAAAGAGAATTACTCCCCCAGTGAGGTAAGCACTGATTTGAGTCGGAAAAGAATTGTTAGAGGATTTCATAACTAAATATTTTGCATAAAAGCAAGTTTATTCTTTCTTGCTACTGGACTTCATCGGCAAAACTCTGCCAACGTTTAAAGTGAAAAGGGCCAGCGATCGAACCCCAAACTAGTTCATCTGTTTCTGGATCTTTCCCTCGATCGTAACTGATTAATTTTTCTCCATCAATTTCAAAACTATTATCTAAATAAGTCATTCTCCCTTTACGCTCTACCATACAAGATTTTCCTGGATTGATCTGACCCTGAAAACTATTTCCAGTCCAATTTACCGTCATATCACAACCAGGCATTTCTTCTAGTAAGTCGGGAGTAAGATGTTGTAATTTGTCTAAATCTCTAGAAGCTCCTCTAAATTTTTCTTCGTCTTTGACTTTATAATTTTCCAAGGCGATCGAATCCTCTCCTACTTGAAATCTCAAAACTCGCAAACGATAGGGTTGATTTAAAGCAAAATCGTAGGCTTGTTCCAAGAAAAGACTCATTCCTGGCAGAAAATCTTGAGGGAGAGGACGCATACAAACCCGAATATGAGCAAAAAGCGGTGGGTTGGCAAAAGCTTGTTCTTGATTACTAAAATCTGCTGCCATCCAACGGACTAAAGTAACGATATCTCGTGCATGAGTCATGAGTATTTTTCCTTTAAACCTTCAATATCTGAAAGCCTTATTTTCTCATGAGGTACGTAGTTTGGAAACCGTATCGCAGAGAGCGCACAGAGAGTGTCAAATAATCTTGCTTATTCTCTATTCCCTATTTTTTTTTTGAATAATTAATTGATTGGTATGAAAGGCTCTAGAGATAGTACTCCAGCAATCTAAAACTGATTCTAAAAACCGATCTACACCCAAACGGGGATTTTTTGCTTGATTCTGACTATTTTTATTCCCATAGTCATTAAAAATAATTAAACCATCGATTTTAGTTAAATTCCAAGCCAAACTAGCATTTTCTTGAGTGCGGGTAGTTAATTTAGCTCGATCTTGTAAAATTACGGCATCAAAAGTTTTCCCATCCAGAGAATTAGCTAATTTTTGAATATCCCCTATCTGCTGTGTAACTTTATCTGCTGCTTTGGTTTTAGCTAAATTATCATCTAATTGTTTGTTAGCACTATCTTGAATACAGGTTAATTTAGCCGAGGGATGAGTTAACACCTTATCTAATAACCAGCAAGCACTCATACCTTTATCATTACCCAAAATTAGGATATGAATGTTTGGTCGATCGACTAAAGACTCTAAAGCAGATTCTATAGTAGGAATACGATGACTAAAATAATCCCCGTTAAAAGAATAGTTATTGCTTTGACATTCTTGCCAACCTCTTAAGGCACAAGCTTTTTGAATACTCACAGCAGCTTCTGCTACTCGTCCTTTTTTCCTTAAAGCATTACTCAGGTGAGTGTATACCCAAGGATATTCTCGAACGAGATTAATGATGGCATAACAAGTGGCGATCGCTTCATCAAATTTTTCTAGTTGCATAAAAGTTTTGACGAGATCGCGATAAGCAGAAGCAAAATCTGGTTTGACTTTAATCGCTTTTCTAAAAGCAATAATTGCATCTTCGTAGCGTTCTTGTTTGCTATACACTATTCCCAACTTATGATAAGCTTGGGCATATTCTGGTTCTTGCTTAATAATTTTTTGATAAATCTCTAAAGATTGTTCTAATTGACCTTTTTGCAGATAAATTTCTCCTAAATGATGCTCTACGTCTAATAGATATTCTTCACTACGTTCTTGCGCTCTTTGATAGCAAATAATTGCTTTATCTAAATCTCCGTGAGCTTGAAGAAATTTGCCCAATCGATAATAGCCATCAGATTTTATTAAGTCAGGATATAAGTTAGTTGCGCGATACCAATAGTCTATTTCCGTTGCTTTTTCTCCTAAATGACCATAAACTTGTGCCAAGTGGGAATAAGCTCTGACAGAATTTGGTTGATATTGCAAAACATTTTTTAAAGCTGCGATCGCCTGTTGCCAGTTTTGTTCGCCAATATGCAGTCGTCCTAAATGAGTATAAATTGCTGCTTTATTCGGTTGAGAATCTGACGCAAAAGAATGCCATTGGATGGCTTCATCAAATCTGCCCATTCCTTGCAAAATATTCCCCAAGTCGTAACAGGCTTGTTGCCATTTGTTTGCTTGGTTTTCTGTATCTTCTAAAGCTTGTTCGCAATCTCCAATTGCTTGAAGTAAATAATTATAATTAACCATAAATATCTAAATTAATAACTAATTTTTTTTGTATTTAGTATAGTAATTTTTTACTGGATATCGGCAAGTTTCAAAATTTGACGTAAAGAATTAAGATTGACTAGAATATCTTCAGTTAATGGGTTTTGATACATTAAGTTTCTAAGAGGAAAACAACTAAAATTTTCCCCGACAGAATAATAATGTTGTAATTTTAGCTGTTGACTCAACATCCAATAATCTGTTCTCAGATAATTAGGAGAAAATAATTCAATTATCGTACTACCTGGACGACAAAAGACAATATTTGTCAAACTAGAACCATGAGGAGAAACAATTACTTTAGTATTAGCAAATAAAGCTACTTGTTCTAAAACTGATAATTCCTCTAGCCAAATAGTTGTAAACTCAAACTCACTGAGTAACTCAATTACTGCATCTTCATTAATTACTATTCGTCCTCTTGCCTGAGAGCGACTGATATAAATTCGTTGTGGATATTTATCTCTTTGGCGATCGATTGCTGGTAAAAAAGCCTTACGTAAAAATGTAATTGTCGATTTAGGTACCCAATCTAAATGTCCTGGAAAAGAAGGAACAATTAATTCTTCTGCTTCTATATAATTATGACGATCGCTTATCTTTATTTTATCGAGAGAAATTCCTAAAAATTCAAGAGTTTCTTTTTGAAAATTGCGATCGATATTATTAACTACAAACCAATCTATTATTTCTAAATCTATACCACTACGACGTAATATATCCAGTCTCGGCAGAATATCGATCATCCAATGATAATAGACATGACCTGCCAATCCTGCAAGAATAGCTACTTTACCAGGAATTTTTTCTAGAGGAGGAATATTTTCTAAACTAAAAATAGTATGATCCGTTTTTTCGGGTTCAGAACATCCTGGCAGATACCAAGGATAGTAACGGGAAAGATCGCCTAATAGATAATTATCTGGAGTAATAATAGCGATCGCGTTACAAATTAACCAAGAATTTTTTTGGGGAGCAATCCAAGCTTTGCCTGCGGAGATATTCACTACAAAAGGAGAAGGAGAAATAACGGGTGGCGTTTTAGTAAACAAACATTTATATGCCTGTTTTCCTATATGTACTGGTTCAAAATAGTTAATTAAATTTTTCATGCAAGTAGAACAATTAACTCCGCCACATTTACTCTTAACCGCAGCATGAGGCGAAACTAATAGCGATTGTTTTGGCTTGGTTGATTTTGGTTCTACTGCTTTGCGAGAACTAGGAATTGAGGTCATCTCTTCTAATGACCAATCTAAATGAAAATACTCAAAATCTTCTAGTTCGGAATCTCTCACCCAATCTATCGTGCGAGTATAGGTTCCTTGAGGCAATTTTAGTAATTGCTCATCAGAGAGGAAAAAATTAGGTAAATGTTGCCAATGGCTTTCTGCATTTTCTTTTTGTTCCTGCCAAGCCTTTTCGTAGTAACTAATGGCTCGATCTAGTTTTTTCTGTTGTTCGAGAACTTTCCCCAACTGAAAACAAATTTGAGGATGATCTGGTTGTAGAATTAACCCCATATGATAGATAGTTATGGCTGCGTCTAATTTCTGTTGTTTAGCCAGACAATCACCGAGATGGAGATATAGGTTAACTTCGTCGGGTTTAATTTGTAAAGCTTTTTGATAGCAAACTCGTGCTTCTTTAATACCTCCGTAGGTAAATAAAACTTCTCCCCAATAAAAATAGGTTTTCCAGAAATGATTTAAGATTTGTTGATAACTACGTTTTTCTCTAATAGCTATCAAAAAGTTGGCACAGGAGATTTTAGCTTGTTCGAGTAAGGTTTCTGGTTGTAGCAATTTAGCTCTTTGACAATAAGCTTCGACAAAATGAGGTTGAATAGAGATCGCCGAACGCAAATAATCAATAGTCAATTCTAGATCGTTATGTAAAAACAAAGCATCAGCGCAATGACTATAAGCAGCAATATTGTTTGGTTCTAGATTAATCACTTGTTGAAAACAATCGATCGCCGCAGAATAATTTCTCTGCTGTTTCCAGAGTTTGCCTAAGTTATAATGAGCTAAAGCCATGGTCGGCTCTAAAATAACTGCATTCTCAAATCTCGCTAATGCTTTCTCTGGCTGTTGGTTTAGCAAAAAGACTTGACCTAGATTGTTATGAAGTGTCGCCCAGGTAGGATCGAATTTTAATCCTTGTTGAAAATAATCGATCGCTGCTGCAAATTTCTCTTGTTTGACGAAAACGCTACCCAAGTTACTGTAAGCTTGAGTATTATTTGGTTGTAATTTAATTACCTGCTGATAACTAGCGATGGCTTTTTCTAATTCTTCTCTTTGGGTGTAGAGTACTCCTAAATTAAAATGAGCAGCAGTATGATTTGGAGACAAAGCAATGGTTTTTTCATAGCCAGTAATAGCTTGTTGCCAATCTTCTAATTGATGGCAAACTACAGCTAAATTATATTGCAAATTTGTCCAATCGGGCTTGAGCTTTAAACCTCGTTGATAATGTTGGAGAGCTTTGTCTAATTGTCGATCTTTACTATACAGTAATCCTATTTCTGCATGAATCTCTGCTCGATCGAGGTTATTTTCTAACAGCTTTTGATAAATTTCAATGGCTTCTTTAAGCTTTCCTAAACCAACTAAAGCCTTGCCCCAAAAATGATAAATTTCTGTCTGGCTAGGATTCCCCTGTAAAGAAACTTTACAGATTTTTATTACTTTTTCCCATTGCCTCTGAGCAATGTAAGACTTAATTATGTCGGTGGAGGCTTCAGCCTTCATAAACTTGCTTTTATCTAGGATTTACTCAAATATGGTTGCTTTTAGGTTAACCCAAGATTCAGAAATTTAGTGTAATTAGTAATTATATGACAATAAACCCACGGCTCGAACCGTGGGTACATTCCCAAGCGTATAAGATATTCTTTAACTGAGTTATGTTGGCTTTTACAACAGTACAAAACTAAATTGTTTTGTAGTCTTGCATAGCACTTAGAGTGACTAAAGGTAAGATCGGGTTTTTTTGGGCTAAATGCAGCTTAGCCGAAAAGCCCTATTTCCCTTGTTTTAGTTAGATTTTAATCTGACTAAAAGAGTGTGAAACCGTCATCAGTTTCAGTAATGGAAACATCAGTACCCTCGTCTAGCTTAATAGCTTCTTCCCCATCTACCGATACCATACCAGTAGTGCTATCGTATTCAACACTCTGAACCCCTTTAATAGCGATTACATCATCGGCAAAGCCTTTAACTATGTCTAAATCTCCTTCAGCAAAGTCTTCAGCAAAGAATTCAAACACATCAGTACCTTCACCACCGATAATGGTATCAGAACCAGCACCGCCAATGATAACATCATCGCCTTGGCCACCAACGAGAACATCATCGCCTTCACCACCGTCGAGGAAGTCGTCTCCTGATTGACCGAAGGCTATGTCATCACCCATACCAGTTTCAATGATATCCCCTTCCGAGCCACCACTAACGACATCTGAACCTGCTCCGCCAATTACAAACAAGTTTGACTCTTCAGTTTGCCCGACGATTCTCAATCCGCCATCGGCATCTTGTACTTCAAAAAGTGGATCGCTCGATCCTTCAAGAAGAATGCTAGACATTGTATTTACCCTTTTAATTTGACTTTAATTTGACCCCAAGTTAATGATTTATTTAAATCATTAAACGCTTCTAATTAAAGCAATAATATTCAGAAATAGCAACAATTTAGTTAACTTTTTTGGGTTCTTGCACTTTAGTATCCTATCGGATAATAAATGATGACTTCGCTCGGGCAAATCTTAATTCTTGCTTTCTATTATGTAAAGTTTTAATTTTAACTTTATCTAAACTTCATAATTGACAATATTGAATTTTAAAAGATGGATTGAAAAGGTAAAATCAGGAAAACTGTTTTTTAAAATACATTTTTGCCAACAAAATTTTAGCTAGATCGATAGAAATAATAACTAGGTATTTTTAGCATTATCGTTTCAATACTAAATTAAAAATTAAGTAATTTTCCTTAGGTATAATTCTCAAAATAGCTTGGTTTTTAAGAGTTTTATTATTTGAAATAAATGGGTAAAACTGTTTAAGTATAAAGAATTTCGCTTCCCAAGGTTTTTTAGTTTATATCGTATTTCGCCCAATAAATAAAGTTGAAATTATTTTTAATTTTTCAAATAAGAAAGATAAGTTAAGTTACCTTTAAATTCCTATTCTAGGTAACACAAACTAGAGGGAACTGCTAAAAACTATTAAGCCAAGACCGATGAAAGCAAGATATATCATTTCCAGTATTACTCTTTTAGCTGGTACTGTAGGGTTGAATTGTTTAAGTGTAAATCCTACTAATGCAGCTAATTTAAGTTTCAGTTACACTTTTGACTCCAGTGAGACTATATCTGGTAGTTTCGAGGGAGATTTAGTTCCTGGTACTACCGAATATACGAATCTCAGTAACCTTAGTGCTACCTATTCAGGTGCGCCAGGTGTGATTTTTGACAGTATAGATGTTGGAAGTTCTTTTAACTCTGATTCATCAGAGTTTTTTAGTTTTGTCGGGAGACAAAGCTCTGCACCAGAAAATATATTTACTGTTATTGGAGGCAATAATACTGATTTTCAAGTAGTTATTCCTACTCAAGGAATTCTCGATGCCGATGCCACTATCGTTGATTCTCGATTCGAGGTAAATGTAGATGATGAAGCGACAACTATTCCCGAACCTGGAATTACTTTAGCACTGGTTACTTTAGGCGGTTTAGGTTGTTTACAGAAAATAAAGAAGAACTAAGTTGTAGCTTGATAACACAGAGAGATATTAACAGCTAAGATAGTTAGCGAAGAACAAGATGTAGCTAGCGACGCATCTTGTTCTTAGAATTGTTAACGACGATCGAGGCATTCAATTATGGTAGGTTCTATTGCTCACCCAACGATAAGTGTAATTATTCCTACATATAATTGCGAGCAGTATATTGCTCAAGCGATCGAGAGTGTGTTAGCGCAAAAAGACTGTGAATATGAAGTTATTGTCATCGATGACGGTTCTACAGATCGGACGGGGAATATATTAGAACCCTATAGTGAGGTAATTCGTTACATAAAACAGAAAAACCAGGGAGTAGCAGCAGCTAGAAACAGAGGGATCGCTGAAGCAAAAGGAGAACTAATTGCTTTTCTCGATGCAGACGATTATTTTTTACCAGGTAAGCTCGCTGCTCAATCCACTATTTTTGCGAAACAAGCAAACTTAGGTATCGTTAATAGTGGTTGGTTGAGAGTAAGTTCTCAAGGAGAAAAACTGCTAGAAGTACGTCCATGGGAAAAGACTCCGCAACTCAATTTAGAAGATTGGCTACAATGGCGTCCAGTACTACCTAGTGCGATGATGTTTCGTCGCGAATGGTTAGAATACGTCGGTGGTTTTGATGCGAAATTTCCTCCCGCAGAAGATACTGAACTAGTTTTAAGATTAGCTTATATGGGTTGTCAGTCTGCCTGGCTTAAAAGAGTTACAGTCTGCTATCGACAACACGATCGAAGTGCTATGTACCAGGGTTTACCTCAAGCTCGTTCTCTCACCGCAGTAATCGAGCATTTTTTTGCTCAACCCAATCTGCCAGAAAAAGTTCGCTTGATGGAACATTCGGTACGTTATCTCACCTTTGTCTGGATCGCTTGGTATCTGCATTATACTAATCATCCCGCAGAAATGGTAGAGTATTTAAAACAAGCCTGGTACCATACTCCTCTTTCACCGATTGAAACAGCGATCAATTGGACTGAATGTTTTGCTGAATTTTCCCAAAATTGGGGTGTAGAATTTGATGCTCATGAGTTGGCTAAATCTGAAGAATGGCAATCTTTGATGCAATGGGCGATTAGAGTTACAGGTAAAGCAGATATAATTTAGCTGTTAAAACTCCAGTCAGATACAATGGTCTATCTGAGCGCGTAAGATAATAAAAATTATCTTTGTTTAAGACTATAACTTTTTTATGAATCTGTATTTGAGGAGCGATCGCGCTTTATGACTATTGCTCGTACCATTTGTTTGGGATTCCTTGCTGTTATTGCCATAGGAACTATCTTATTAATCATGCCTTTTGCTACTAGTACGGGTAGCTGGAATAGTTTGATTGTGGCTTTGTTCACTTCTACCTCTGCTGTTTGCGTGACAGGTTTAGCAGTAGTCGATACGGGTAGTTATTTTTCTTTTTGGGGTCAGTTAATTATCCTTCTGCTAATTCAGATCGGTGGATTTGGGTACATGATGACCACTACTTTCCTTCTTTTATTACTAGGGCGTAAGTTCGATCTCAGTCAAAAATTTGCCATCAAAGAATCTTTCGATCGACCTTTTTTACAGGGTAGTACTAGTCTAGTCCAATCGATTATGGCTACTACTTTACTATTTGAACTCACTGGAATTCTGCTAATGTTCAATGTTTTTGCCGATCGATATGGTATGGCAAAAGGATTGTGGTTATCAGTTTTTCATAGTATTAGTGCTTGGAACAATGCTGGCTTTAGCCTTTTTTCAGATAGTTTAGTCAATTATCGTTCTTCTTGGATTATCAACTTAGTTATACCAGGTTTAATTATTTTTGGAGGCATTGGCTATCAAGTTATTATCGAAATGTATCTTTGGTTAGTAAATTTATTAACTAAAAAAGAAAGATTTTGTTTTTCCCTTAATTTTAAAGTAGTTACTAGTACCACTATATTGTTATTAATAGGAGGTACAATTGCCTTTTTATTGACAGAATTAAATAATCCAGCAACAATTCAACCTTTAAGTTTTGGTAATAAACTTTTAGCTGCGTGGTTTCAATCGATGACTACTAGGACTGCTGGTTTTAATAGCATTGATATCGGACAAATGACCATTGCAGGATTATTTATTACCATGGGATTTATGTTCATTGGAGCTAGTCCTAGCGGTACGGGTGGAGGAATTAAAACAACAACTTTAAGAATTTTATTTAACTGTACTAAATCGGCTTTAGAAGGAAAAAACCAAGTTGTTTTATATCAAAGAGAAGTTCCTAGTCCTTTAATTTTAAAAGCAATAGCAGTAGTTTTTGGTACGGCTATTGCTATAGTTATTGCTACCATTTTTATTTCTTTGTGGGATTCTCAATTTGATTTTCTCCAAATACTGTTTGAAGTTATCTCTGCTTTTGCTACTGTGGGTTTGTCTACAGGAATCACGGCCAGTTTTTCTACTATGTCTAAACTTATTTTAATTCTGGCTATGTATACCGGCAGGGTTAGCATTCTCTTGGTAATTGCTGCTGTTATTGGCGAAGCTCGTCCGACTACATTGCAATATCCAGAGGAAAATTTACTAGTTGGTTAGTAGATATCAATATAGACAATAATAAATAATAAATAAAATGGCTTTTGGCAATATTACTTATCACGAAAGCAAACAGTTACTTGTTAATACTAGTAATTATACTATCAACTTAAAGATTAATGAGGTAGAGAGTGAATCTAAAACTCAAATTTTTGACTAACCTGCGTACAGAAAATCGACAATTTGCAGTTATTGGTTTAGGTCGTTTTGGCAGGGCAGTTTGTGGTTCTCTTCACAAGTTAGGATATGAGGTACTGGGTACAGATATTGACGAGAAATTAGTGACTCAGGTTTTGACTCAGAAATTGGCTTCTCATGCTATTCAGTTAGATTCTACCGAACCAGAAGCACTAAAAGAAGCCGGTATTTTTGAAATGGACACGGTAATTGTCGCTATTGGTAATTATTTACAAGAAAGCATTATTACTACTTTGAATGTCAAAGAAGCGGGTGTAGAATATGTTGTTGCCAAAGCTTCTTCAGAAATCCATGGTAAGCTCCTCAGAAGAGTTGGTGCAGATCATGTTGTTTTCCCTGAATACGAAGCTGGTTGTGCTTTAGCAGAGACAATTACTAAACCTAATATCTTAGAGCGTTTTGAACTCGATTCGGAAAATAGTATTGTTGAGATTTTAGTTCCAGAAGTTTTTCACAACAAAACCCTAGCAGAATTAGAACTCAGAGGTAGCTATGGTATAAGCGTTTTGGCTCTAGGTAATGGCGAAAAATTTTCAATTAATCCAGACCCAAGACAAAAGCTAAGTAAGGGCCTGGTTATGGTAGTAATTGGTAGAAATAAAGATATTCAGCGTTTACCGATTTAATTTCTCATAATTTTAAGAAAATCTAAAAAAAACTAGGATAGATTAGTCATGTAACCTACCCTTAGTTGGAGTCAAATTAAAAAGTCAATTTTTAGCCATCTACTCAAGATTGGTAAAGTAACCATCGAAGTAATCATAGGGTCTTAATTACTTCAATTAATTACTTTTGATGAGTAGTTAAAAGGGTGTTAGCTTCTATATTGACCGATTCAAAGGTAACATAATATACAAACAAAAAGTGATTTGAAATACAAATTTATCAAATAAGCAAAATTTTGTTTACATTTTTTACCTTAACTTTAAGATGAGCAATCTAAGTTAGTCTTTTTTGCGCGAACCAAGTTTGTAACTGTTTACGACATTCTAATTCTCTAATACCTGCAATTACTGGCAGTCGATGATAAGAGCAACCACTATCGGGAAGGTTAGCGACAGTACGGATCGCTCCTGTTTTTGGCTCGTCTAGACCGTAGACTAACGTGCCGAGACGAGCCTGTAAAATTGCTCCAGCACACATAGGACAAGGCTCTAGAGTAACATAAAGAGTACAGTCGTTTAAATGCCAATTTTGCTTAATTTGACTAGCAGCGCGAATCACAATTATTTCTGCATGAGCAGTAGGGTCTCGATCTTTTTCTTTGGCATTAGCAGCTTCGGCGATCGAATTACCATTTCGATCTACAATGACAGCACCCACTGGTACATCTCCCCATGCTGCTGCTGCTTCTGCTAATTCAAGACATCGTTTCATCCAATAGCGATGATTGAGATAGGCTTGGTGAGTAAGAGTATTGGGCGATCGCATGAGTAGTTAAACAGATAAATTTTGCACTGGCTACTTTAAACAAAATGTTACAAAATTATGAAAATCGACGAAATTAAGCCTCTTCTCCAACAAATATTTGGTTCTGGTGAAATAAAACAAGAAGGTGACGATAATTGGCAAGTAGAACAAGACGATCTCAGACTGTTAGTGATTTTATCGGAAGATCGTGCTTGGTTGAGAATCTTAATCCCGATTATTCCTTTAGCTGAAGCCCAACCTTTTTTAGTTCAGTTGCTAGCAGCTAATTTCGATCTTACCCAAGAAGTTCGTTACGCGATCGAACAAAATGTTTTGTGGGGAGTATTTTTTCATCGTCTAGAAAGTCTGGTAGCCGAAGATTTTTGTAGCGCGATCGCTATTTTAATAGCTTTAAAGCAAAAAGGATTGGGGGATGCTTTTCAACAACTAATCGAACAGCGGATTCGCCAAATAGTGAAAGCTTCTAAAGCTCAAGGACAGAGTTTAGAAGATACCTATAAGACCTTAGAAAGATTTTATCAAGAAGGAATGTTAGGAGATCTCGATCGAGACCCTCAAGAAAGAGAAAACTTTCTAGCTGCCTGGAGGTATCAATTAGAACGTCTGTGGTCGGAAGTAGAGTAAATTTTTTGCCTCCTCAATTATTGGTTATACATTGGTTTGAGCCAAATTTGCTGACCGACTATGAGTAATCTGCCAATCCCTTCTGCTGCATTAGTCAATAAAGTAGTCGCTTCGGCGATCTGACACCTTTCAATGGCGCAAGTGTGTCAAATGGTCAGTTGGACGTAAATAGTGGTCAGTTTGCTAGAGCTATCGGATATACAGGTCCAACAATCACCAACAAAACCTTAGTGTCGTGGGTTTATTTGGACGATCTCAATGTTCAGAGTGGATCGGCGTTAACGGGACTTTGAAAAAAACTAGGTTCAAAAAGGGGTGAAAGCCTGATCTATCAATGGTTTAACATCAAAACAACTAAATCCTTAATATATCTAGGTTTCAGACGATTTTACCTCTTCGAGTTAAAATCGGCGTCTGGTGAGGCTTTCACCCCT
>JBFRWK010000055.1:0-32209 GCA_051439545.1 Xenococcaceae cyanobacterium
TAATTTTTTCTTAGAGCGATCGCTATTAACTAAAAAACTTTATTAGAACTGTTACAAAAGTTTTTTATGATAAGGTGAGAGGTTAAATTTTTGAGTAATTAAAATGAAATATTGGCAAGCAAAAAAACTACCATCAACTGAATTTAAACGGATGACAGGAGTTTAAAAAAACTTTTCAATTGATGGTTCGCATAGTTAGAGCGAAGGAAAAAACCAAAAAGAAACCTGGACGCCCTACTAAATTAAGAATTGAAGACCAAATTTTATTAACTCTTCAGTATTTAAGCGGACATCTCACGATTCTGAGGAAACCTCAGAATCCGTGTCCTTGAGAATACCGAACTTATTTTCACCTAGGAAAAGATTGGAAAATTTCCGAATCAAGTACCTGTCGTATTGTATTTAAAATTGAAAATATCTTAATTCAATCTCGAAAGTTTAGTCTACCTGGAAAGAAAAAATTATTAGATACTTCTCAGACGTGAAGACTTGATTTTAATGGATGTTATGGAGAGTCCAATTGAAAGACCTACTAAACATCAAAAAAGATTTTATAGTGGTAAACAAAGAGAGCATACTTTAAAAACTCAAGTATTTTTTGGACAAAAAAGCAATAAAATTATCTAAAATTTTGGCTGTCAATTTTTAAGTCGAGCGATCGCTCTCTTTTTCTTCACTCAAAAAATCTCTCAATTCCCATTATTTTAATCCGCAGAAATTGAAATAAAAATAACCCATTATCACACCATAAAAAACTTTTGCAAGAGTTCTAATGTAGTGTTTCATCTATTTGGGACAGAATTGATTGGAGATTGTTCATTAACGAAAAACTATCATGATGTTGGACTTAGTTATCGTATTATACACGCTAACTACTTTCTCTCCTCCCACACTTTTTTTCGTTCACCCTTCAAATACTTGATTCTCCGTGGCAGCGATCGCCTAACCTTCCAAGTCGTGTTAACTAAATACTCAAAACAATCATCCCATCTTGACTACTAAACGGTTTAGTTTAGCTTTTGACCAATTTAGTCTAAACTCCAGTTGACAAATTGATTAAATTATTACCTTGTTTACGTCACTTTTTAAACAATCAAAGTAAGATTTTGAACCGAGCAACTGCAGCAATTTCTATTATTGCCAAAAACACCTATTCTTCATCTCCGAATCAGGCTTTCAACTTAATTTGTGAGAAAAGCGGGTTATTTGCTCAAGGTTGTCAAGTTATTCAGCAAACCCTATTTAACAAAAGTAAAAAATCGAGGTAGCTCGCTTTTCCTCATATTTGTACTGATTCATTGGTGGCCATCAGATGGAAATCCCCTCCTACTGCCATTAGCTCTCCATTAAGAAATCCATTGCGACAGGCATAACGTTGGATTTTGCCACTAGAAGTTTTAGGAATACTACCTACCCTGAGCAGCAGTATGGCATAAACCTGTATTCCATGGTTTTTAGCTACCGCTTGCCGAATACTACTTATAGCAGCATCCATCTCTAAGGGACGCTCTAATGAGACTTCAAAACCTGGGTCGATATGTTCGCTTCGGCGATCGAATTGTTTGATCAGCTTTTCCCGCCTTTTTTGATTTTTCTCCTCGTTTTTAAACCATTTTTCAAAACGTCGCTCTACCTCTACCACCACTACTAATTTTTCTTTTCCACCCACTTCTACTGAAAAAGCTGCGCTGCGATGAGGAATAAGTGCGGGATAACTTTGTTCTACAGTTAGTTCGATATCTTGAGGATAGTGGTTACGACCTCGAATAATAATTATATCCTTAAGACGACCTGTCACAAATAATTCTCCATCCTCGTCAAGAAAACCCAAGTCTCCCGTCCTGAGAAATGGTCCAGAGCCTGTATCGGTGATGTATGCACCGAAAGTCTGCTCGGTTAGGGGAAACTGTTGCCAATAACCTTGAGCAACGCTTGGGCCTGAGACCCAAATCTCACCAACACAATTGATTGGACATTCCCTGTGGCTGTTGGGGTCAACAATCACTACTTTTAGCTCCGACAGAGGTTTACCCACACCTACTAGCTTTCTCGCGGACTGTGGCTCCTGGTTAATACTTACTAGTTGGTTTCGCTCGAGTGCTACCGAATCAACTGTTTTAATCACTGGGAGTTGACTTTTTATTCCTCCAGTGATAATCAAAGTTGATTCAGCCATTCCATAGCAAGGATAGAATGCTTCAAAGCGAAAGCCACAAGGAGCAAAGGTATGAGCAAAGCGTTCTATAGTTTCAGCCCTCACGGGTTCAGCTCCACTAACAGCTACATCCCAACTACTTAGATCGAGTCTCGCGAGCGTAGGAGGAGTAATTTTGCGTAAGATCAGATCGTAAGCAAAATTGGGTCCTCCACTAGTCGTAGCTTGGTAATCAGAAATAGCTTGTAGCCAGCGGATCGGCTTTTGGAGAAAATCAACAGGAGACATACTCACCATCAAAAAACCAGCGTAGACTGGCTGTAAAATCCCACCAATAAGTCCCATATCATGATAAACTGGCAGCCAAGTAACTCCAATTGTTCTGTTTCTGTGTTCAAATCCTTGTTGAATCAGGGACAAATTATGTAGTAAATTGCCATGAGTCACCATTACTCCCTTTGGTGTTCCCGTTGAGCCTGAAGTGTACTGTAAGAACGCTAGGGTATCACTGCTTAACTTAGGTTTCTGCCATGTTTGGGCTAAATTGCTGTTTATAGTATCGGTTGCTAGCCAATGTAAAGAGGCTAACTCATCTTTAGTTGAGCTATTTTCTAATTTTTTTAAGATGTATGTATCAGTGAGAGCAAACTGAGCTTGGGCATTGTCTCTAATAGCTCGAATTCTCTCTATTGAACGATTAGGACGAGGTGGATAAGCAGGAACTGCTACTACTCCTGCATACAGGCATCCGAAGAAGGCAGCAATAAACTCTAGATTTAGCTGATACAGGAGTAAAGCGCGTTCATTCCTTGCCTTTAGTTGCTGCAATTGTGCAGCGATCGCCCGTGCTTTGAAATCTAGCTCCTGATAGGTTAGGCTTGATGATTCCTCTTCTCCATTTTTGAGAAACACAAACGCTTTTTGTTGTGGCTGATGTTCCGCTCGATAGCGGAGAATTTCTACTAAAGTTGGTAGATTAAATTGACTTTGAGGTGGCTGGCTAAAATTATTAATTAGCTGGGGACCTATAGTTGTAATCTTAGTCATATTAAAAGCTTTAATTGCGGTAAGTTTCTCAAAGATATTTATTGATTATTACCCTAGCTTTTATAAAGCTTTGATGAAGTGATCTCGATCGACTTGACTAGAAACTAAAAAATATCAGCGGGATCGACCGCGCGTAATTTGCGAGTGGCGATCGCTCCAGCTACGAAGCACATTAATACTGTTAAACTGAGAATAAAGACAATCCCATCAAGATTAATTGCCATGGGTAAGCGAGCAGCATTTCTAGTGAAATCATATAATAAAAGCGAAATGAGCGCGCCTGGGATAAAGCCTAAGATAGCCAGCAGCAAGGCTTCTTGTAACACCACCCTGAACAAATAAACATCTGCGTAACCTATTGCCTTCAAGGTGGCATACTCCGCTAAATGATTGGTCACATCTGTATATAAGATTTGATAAACAATAACCGCACCAATAAAAACTCCCATGGATAGACCAATGGCAAAAATAAAACCAATGGGAGAACTACTTTTCCAGAAATTTTGCTCGAAATCAAAAAATTCTTGCCTTGTCATAACTTTCACATCTTTTGGCAAGTTAGCAATTAGTTGTCGGCGCACCTGCTGAGGGTTAGCGTCAGGATCGAGAGTAAGCAAACCCAGATCGATTTGTGATAAACTACCCCCGACAATTCTGACAAAATTGAGGTCGCTGCTGATTAGTAAGCCATCAGCAGACAACACTCCACCTCCTAATGAAAATAAACCCCCTACTCTGATTTTACGACCATTAATCTCTGTAGAAATAGATTCTCCTCGCTCAAATTCAGTTGCTATCGATCCATATTCCGAGCGAGATAAGCGATCGAATAAAATTACATTGGTGCGTCTAATCCTATCTAAGTTTTGATTGACTCCTGCTAAGTTAAATATTGGTTTATCTGGGTTGAAAGCTAAAATGGTAATCCCCCTACTACTTTGGTTTTGCGGATTTTTCCATTGTCCTCCTCCTAAATAAAAAGGACTAGCTTTGGCGATCCCATCTACTTCTAAAGCATCATAGAGGCGACGTCGAGGAAAAGTACGTGTACCGAATAAAGCCACAGATTTAGGGCTAATTAAAATCAAATCCGCTTTTAAGGTTTTGTGAATTGTAATTGCATCTTCATACAAAGCATCTTGAAAACCCAACTGCATAAACATCAAAATAACAGCAAAGGTTACACCTGCTAATGTTACTAAAAAACGACCTTTATGGTGTGTTAGCTGTAGCCAGGCCAAAAAAACTCTTCTTCTCATAGTTCAATGATCACATCTACTTCTAAGTTGGTCAGTTTGGAGACTTTTTGGCTGTCTTCTGGAGAGAGTAAAATTTTAACTTCCACAACTCGACTATCCTCATCAGCAGCAGGATCGGTGTCAAGAATATCGTTTTTGCGAATTAGTGAACCAACTTGATAGACTTGACCAGAAAGCTCTTCGGGAAAAACACCAGTAGTAATTGCTGCTTTTTGACCGCTCTTGACCTGGTTAATATCATTCTGATCTATTTCTGCTACCACCATCATTTGAGCGGTTTGACCTATTTCGACAATACCTTTTGCGTCTAGTGCTTCACCAGGGCGTGTGTGAATGTCGAGAATTTCTCCATCTACTGAAGCACGAACCACTGCTAGTTCCATATCGGCTTCTGCTTTGGCTACTGCTGCACGAGCTTGTTCTAACTCTGCCTGCGCTATTTTTAGATCCACTGGTCGAATTTCAGCCGTTTCCTCCAGTCTAGCCCTAGCTTCAGCTAGCTGTGCATTCAAAGTACTTTGCGTGCGTTTTAAAGTTGCAGAAGCTTCGTTTAATTGTTCAGAGGCAGTAAGTTTGGCTAGTCTTTTACTATCTAGCGAGGAAGCTGAAATCGCTCCCTCATTATAAAGTTGTTGATTCCGTTCAAATTCTCTCTGAGCATTATCCAATTCTGCGGTTAGTTTGGAAATAGTGGCTTGTTGAGTTTGTATCTCTCCTGCTAACTCTGCTTCTAGATTAGCGATCGCTGCTTGCCTTGCCTTAATTTCGCCGATTTTAGCTCCTGCTTTGACTTTTTCGAGACGGAATTGAGCCACCACCAATTGCGTTTTGGCTTCATCCAATGTTGCTTGCAACCGCTCGCGACCGTCGAGAATCGCAATTATATCTCCTTTTTTAAGGCGATCTCCTACCTTGACCAATAGTTCTTCTACCTGTACTGCTTCTAGGGAAGTAGGAGCGGACAAAGACATTACTTCTCCAAATGGTTCAATTCGACCCAAAGCTGCTATTTTCTTAATTTCTGGCAATTCCTCACTCACAGGGACAGAAGTTTCCTGAGATTGGGATGCTCCGCGATCGCTTGGGCGAATCAGAGTTATGACCATTATTAATAAAACAGGAATAATTACCAATCCGCTAATCCACCAGAACGAAGGCTTTAGGGAGCTTCCGAATTTTTGCTGCGGTTTCTCTTCTTCCTCAGTCGAGTCTTTTTGAAAGATCCCCTCTTTAATTGTTTTTTGGTTAGGTGAATTGTCAAGATTAGATGTCTCGTTATTCTGAGATGGGGGCTTTTTAATCTTGGAAGAGGATTCAGAAAAAGCTGGAGGAGCAATCGTCTTGCCCTTTGGCGTACCCCGATCGCTGTTTCCGTTATGAACGCCGATTTTTTCTTGGTGTTGCCCATTAAGGAAGGAACCGTTGGCAGCATGACCATTTGGCGAGAGCGGTATTTCCTCTACTGATTGTCGGTCAATGTCAGTAGACCCATTTTGTTCTACTGAGGTAATGTGGCGCGAAAAAGAATCTCCAGCTAATACTTTTCTAAGCAATCTAGATTCTATTTGTAACTGACCTTGATATACTGAGCAAATTGCCTGTTCTAAATCTTTGGCTAGAGTGTTTTTATTCAGGTAGCCCTCTGCTCCTGCCTGTAAAGCTTGTATGACGTATTTTTGATTTTCGTGGCTGCTCAGAATCAAAACTTTAGTTTTAGGAAACTGCTGACAAATTTTTTGGGTAGCAGTTATTCCACTCATTTTTGGCATCTCAATGTCCATCAACACAACATCGGGGTTGAGGATTTTAACTTGTTCTATTGCGCTTTCACCGTCATGGGCAGTACCTACTACTTTTAGCTTAGGACGGGACTCAAGTAATGCTTGAATCCCTTGCCTTAAGATGTTTTGATCGTCTACTAGCAAGATGCGAATCATGAAAATATTTTTATATATAAGTTAGACTCAAGCTATTAAAGTTAAAATGTTGCCTATAAATTATATTTTATATTTTATTTTTTCCTAATTTTAACTCTTAATCCTCAGTCGTTTAAAAGAATTACTAAGTTGTGCTATAACTTTTTCTTAAGATTCTTAATCCGACTCTTCATAGTTATTTATAAAAAATCCAATCACTCAAACTAATAACTATATGGATGCCTTAATTATTATCTGCGAAAAGCCAAGATAATTTTGAATAATTTTTTGCTTATGCTCTTTAATAGATTTGACTTTCCTAAGTTATAGCAATATTTCTTTTGGATATTTTTTTGTTTGTCTTCAAATAAATGTCTTAAATAAGCAGCATATTACTCAAGTAATTTTACTTAATTATTTACGCTAAATCGTTTGTTTAGGTTAAAAGAAATCTTAGTAAAATTACTGAAAGTTCCTTAAGTAATTTTATTTAATTCTCACGATGATTAATATATCTTTCTAAAAGCCAAAATAAATATGATTAATGCTATCTTGTTAATTGATATATTCAATTACTCTAGTTAAAACTAATCATAAACGGGCAATTAAAATGATGAATTAACTCTAGAGAAGGGAAAAGTATTGTAGTGAAATAAGATTTCAAATGAATTACCGAGACTCTAATTTAGAGATGAACGAGACTCAAAAAGTACCAACAGTAACCGAAATACAAGCTTGGTTAGTAGATTATCTGGCAGCAGAACTAGAAATTAAACCAGAACAAATCGAGCTGAAAGTTCCCCTTGAGAGCTATGGTTTAGATTCTTCTGCTGCGATCGTTCTTATTGGTGATTTACAGGATTGGTTGGGATATGAGCTTGAACCTGAATTATTGTTTGATTACCAAACTATTGCTGAACTCACTCAGTACATAGTTGATTCTGGCTTATTAGATTCAGTTTCTCCTATTTCAAAAGAAACTGAAAAAGTAAAAGTAACGCCAATCTTTCACCAACCAGATACTACTGATGTCTATCCCCTCTCTCATGGTCAACAGGCGTTATGGTTTCTCTACAAATTAGCACCAGAAAGTTCTGCTTATAATATCGCTTTTACAGCTAGGATTAGCGAAAATGTCGATATTTTGGCTTTGCATGGTGCTTTCCAAAAGTTAGTAGATAGGCATCCTCTCCTACGCACCACTTTTGGAGAACGAGATAGTCAACCAGTACAGCAGGTGCTTCCACAACAGGAGGTCTGTTGTGAGGAAATCGATGCTGGTAATTGGGATGAGGAGCAATTAAAACAAGAGGTTATTGCTTCTTATAAACGTCCCTTCGATCTCGATCTTGGTCCAGTTTTGCGGGTTAGTTTGTTTAAAAGCTCTCAAAAGAACGATGTTTTGCTAATAACCCTGCATCACATTATTAGTGATGGTTGGTCAGTGTGGATGTTGCTCGATGAGTTGCGAGTATTATATCCAGCTGAGAGGGAAGGAAATATTGCTAATCTGCCACCCTTAGATTTCTCCTACAGAGATTATCTAAATTGGCAGTCACAAATGCTACAAGGTAACGAAGGAGAGAAACTACGTTCTTACTGGCGTTCCGAATTAGCAGGGGAGTTACCCATTCTCAATCTACCTACAGATAGACCAAGACCAGCAGTACAAACCTATAACGGTGCTTCCCATAAATTTAGTTTAAGCTCCGAATTAACTCAGCAGCTCAGAGAATTAGCTCATGCTGAGAAAGTGAGTTTGTTCATGCTACTTTTAGCAGCTTATCAAGTGCTTTTGTATCGCTATACTAACCAAGAAGATATTTTGGTAGGTGTGCCGATGAAATGTCGCAACCAGTCAGAATTTACCAAAATATTTGGTTATTTAGTGAATCCAGTGGTTTTGCGTGGTAAATTATCTGGTAATACTCGTTTTCAAGACTTTCTACACCAGGTAAGACATAAGGTATTAGGTGCAGTGGCTCATCAAGATTATCCTTTTCCTTTACTTGTTGATGAACTATCCCCAGAGCGAGATTCTAGTCATTCTCCCCTAGTCCAGACAATGTTTGTGTTCCAGAAACCGCAACAGTCAGGAGATATTTTAGATTTGTTTGCCCTGGAGAGAAAAGAAGACAAAGTTAATTGGGGTGGTTTACAACTAGAGCCTTTCGATCTTCCTCAGCAGGAAGGTCAATTCGAGCTTAGTGTGGAAATGATGGAGGCGGGAAATACTGTTTTAGGGGTATTTCACTACAATACTGATTTGTTTGATGCTAGTACCATTCAGAGGATGGAAGGACATTTTCAGACTTTACTAAATGGAATTGTTGCTCATCCAGAAGAATTAGTAGGAAAGCTACCTTTACTAACAGAAGCAGAATTGCATCAGCTTTTAGGTTCGTGGAACGATACATTAGCAGAATATCCCGAGGATAAATGTATTCATGAGTTGTTTGAAGAGCAAGTAGCCAAAACACCTGATTCCCCCGCAGTAGTCTTTGAAGGGGAGCAATTAACTTATCAGGAGTTAAATAGTCGCGCCAATCAACTAGCTCATTACCTACAGAGTTTGGGAGTAGCTCCAGAAGTTTTAGTTGGCATCTGTCTTGAGCGGTCTGTGGAGATGATAGTGGCACTATTGGGAATTCTCAAAGCGGGAGGTGCTTACGTCCCTATCGATCCTGTCTATCCTCAAGAGCGTCTGGCATTTATGCTCTGTGATGCGGGAGTAGAGGTATTACTAACTCAAGAAAAATTAGTATCAAAACTGCCTAAAAGTAATGCCCAATTGGTTTGCTTTGACACAGACGGGGAGGCAATTTCTCGTCAGAGTGAGAAGAATCTTATTAGTCAAATCAAGTCTGAAAACCTGGCTTATATAATTTACACTTCTGGCTCTACTGGAAAACCAAAAGGTGTAGCTGTTTCCCATCGAGCAATCGCGCGGTTATTATTCAATACTAACTATATTCAGATCGACTCCAGTGACAAATTTGCTCAAGTTGCCAACACCTCTTTTGATGCAGCAACTTTTGAAATCTGGGGCGCACTACTTCACGGGGCAAAACTTGTAATTATCAAGAGAGATGTAGTATTTTCTCCCCAAAACTTTGCTAAGTGTATCCGTGAACAAGAAATTAGCATCTTATTTTTGACAACAGCTTTATTCGAGCAGTTAGCTAGCCAACTCCCCCAAGCCTTCAGCTCTCTAAAATATCTCCTCTTTGGCGGTGAGGTTGTTAATCCTCAAAGAGTTCGAGAAGTCCTCAACAATAATTCTCCCCAGCAATTGTTGCACGTTTATGGACCTACGGAAAATACAACATTTTCTAGCTGGTACTTAGTAGAAGAAGTTCCTCTAGGTATGACAAACCTTCCCATTGGTAAACCCATTGCCAACACACAAATCCACATCCTCGATCGCTATTTACAACTTGTCCCTATTGGAGTGCCAGGAGAACTGCACATTGGAGGAGTAGGATTAGCACAAGGCTATTTTAACCGCCCAGAACTCACAGCAGAGAAATTTATTTCTAACCCCTTTAGTCAGAAAGAGGGAGTACGTCTTTACAAAACTGGAGACTTAGCCCGTTATCTACCAGATGGCAATTTAGAGTTTCTTAGTCGTATTGACCATCAAGTCAAAATTCGTGGTTTTAGAATTGAGCTAGGAGAAATTGAATCGGTTTTAGCTCAACATTCTCAAGTGCGAGAGGCAGTAGTGATAACCAGAGAACACCCATCAAGTAGCAAGTCTTTGGTCGCTTATATCGTATCCGAGCAAGACTCATTGATGGCTAGCGAGTTGCGGAATTATCTTAAGGACAGGCTACCCGATTATATGATACCTTCTGCTTTTGTCCAGTTAGAAGCCCTACCTTTGACCCCTAATGGTAAGGTTGACCGCCTTGCCCTACCTGCCCCTGAGCGTACTGATAGAATTACAAAATCTATTTTGGTCGCTCCTCGTAATTCTACAGAAGAGATTCTGGCTATTATCTGGGCTGAAGTTTTGGGAATAAAACAAGTAGGAGTTTACGATAACTTTTTTGAGATGGGAGGACATTCGCTGCTGGCAACTCAAGTTGTGTCTCGGGTGCGAGAAGCTTTTTCAGTAGAACTTCCTTTGAGTAGTCTATTTGAAACTTCTAATCTTGCTGATTTAGCCGAACTAATAGTATCCCAGCAGTTGCAAAATGCTGAAAGAGATTCGCTAGAGCAGATTTTAGCTGAGTTTGAAGAGCTATCGAGTGAAGAAGCGAAGCAGTTGCTATCCGAATAGTCAATATTTGCATGAGCTAATGTTTAATTTGAGAGAATCCTTATGAGTGACTTGCTAAAACGTCTTAATAATCTTTCACCCGAGAAACGTGAACTCGTTCTCAAAAAGCTAAGAACCCAAAAGCTAATTTCTGCACACGATCGATCTCAAGCCCCTGCTATAGTACCAATGTCTAGAGAGCAGGAGATACCACTCTCGTTTGCCCAACAGAGATTGTGGTTTCTCGACCAGCTTGAGGGAGAAAGTTCAACCTACAATATGCCAGTAGCCCTTAGTCTAAATGGTTCTCTCAAGGTAGAGGCATTAGAACAAGCCTTGACAGAAATCGTCCGACGACATGAAATACTACGCACCTGCTTCAAAATAGTCAATGGTAACCCCATACAGGACATCAACTCTTCTATCAAGCTAACCTTGCCCTTAGTAAACTTGCAAGAATTGCCTGACCAAAACCAGTCTCTTGAAGTAAAAAGATTAGCTACAGAGGAAGCACAACAACCTTTCGACCTCTCCCAAGAACCTTTACTGCGAGTTAGCTTACTAAAATTGGCTTTTGATAAGCACGTACTGCTGCTGACGATGCACCACATTATCTCTGATGGCTGGTCTTTGGGTATTTTGGTGCAAGAGCTATCGGTTTTATACCAAGCTTTCTGTGCAGGCAAGCCTTCGCCTTTACCAGAATTGCCTATTCAGTATGCCGACTTTGCTGCTTGGCAGCGACAATGGCTTCAGGGGGAAATTTTAGAAAAGCAACTAAGATATTGGAAACAGAAGCTTTCAGGAGCACCACCTTTACTAAACCTGCCTACTGATCGACCCCGCCCTCCCGTGCAAACTTTTCAAGGCAGTAGTAAGTCTTTTGTCTTGAGTCAAGAGCTAACCGAAAAGCTTAAGGTACTCAGTCATAACTCAGGAGTAACTCTGTTTATGACCTTACTAAGTGCATGGTCAGTTTTGCTGAGTCGCTATAGCCGTCAGGAAGAACTGGTTATTGGCTCTCCTATTGCCAATCGGAATCGTCAGGAAATCGAGCCTTTGATTGGTTTCTTTGTTAATACTCTTGCTTTGCGGATTAATCTTCAAAATAATCCCCCGTTTAGCAAATTACTAGCTCGTGTACGGCAGATAACCCTAGATGCTTACGCCCACCAAGACTTACCATTTGAGCAGTTGGTACAAGAACTCCAACCAGAAAGAAACTTGAGCCATAGCCCTCTGTTCCAGGTAATGTTTGTGCTACAAAATGTGCCAATAGGTAAACTAGAATTACCTGGGTTAACCCTGACTCCCATAGAGCAGGAAAGCAAAACTGCCAAGTTTGACCTGACCCTGTCAATGGAGGAGACTGAGCAAGGGCTTAAAGGAGAATTAGAATACAATAGTGACCTGTTTGATGCAGCGACCATAGCTCGAATGGAGGGGCATTTTCAAGTCTTACTAAAAGGGATTGTCACTAATCCTCACCAGCCCATAGGTCAGTTGCCTCTACTCACCCCAGCCGAACAGCATCAACTACTGGTAGAGTGGAACGATACTCAAGCAGATTATCCCCAAGACAAGTGCATCCATCAGTTGTTTGAGGAGCAAGTAGAGAGAACTCCCGAAGCTATAGCTGTAGTATTTGAAGAGCAGCAATTAACTTATCTTGAGCTAAACAGTCGTGCCAATCAATTAGCTCATTACTTAAAGAGTTTGGGAGTAGGAGCAGAAGTGCTAGTGGGTATCTGCGTCGAGCGTTCTATCGAAATGATAGTAGGACTATTGGGAATTCTCAAGGCGGGAGGTGCTTATGTACCTATAGACCCAGCCTATCCCCCAGAGCGCATAGGCTATATGCTAGAAGATGCTCAAGTCTCAGTTTTGTTGACTCAAGCAAAGTTATTGCACAGATTACCCGCTTACCAAGGGCAGGTAGTCTGCTTAGATTTAGCTCAAGAGAGAATTTCCGATCGAAGTCCAGATAATCTTAGCAGTAATGTCAACCCAAAAAACTTAGCTTATGTAATTTATACCTCTGGCTCTACAGGAAAGCCCAAAGGAGTTTTAATTACTCACAAAGGACTAATGAATTTGATTTTCTGGCATCTGCGTGTTTTTGCAGTGACTTCAGCAGACAGAGCAACTCAGCTAGCAGGAATAGCATTTGATGCCTCTGTATGGGAATTGTGGCCTTATCTGGCTGCTGGAGCAAGTATCTATTTAGTTGAACCTGAAGTAATCGCTTCCCCAGAAAATTTAAGAGATTGGTTAATTTTACAGAGAATCTCTATCAGCTTTCTACCAACTCCACTTGCAGAGAGTTTATTGGCTTTAGAATGGTCAGAAAATAAAGCTTTGCGCCTTATGTTAACAGGGGGAGATCAACTTCATTATCATCGCTTAACTTCAATTCCTTTCGAGCTTGTTAATAACTATGGTCCAACAGAAAATACCGTTGTTACAACTTCTGGCGTTGTTACTCGGGCAGAGAAAAATAGCTCACCTACTATCGGTCGTCCCATTTCTAACACTCAAGTCTATATTCTTGACCCCTACCTTCAACCTGTACCAATAGGAGTGTCAGGTGAGTTGCACATCAGCAGCGATAGTTTAGCCCGAGGCTATCTCAACCGTCCAGAACTCACAGCAGAGAAATTCATTGCTAGCCCCTTTAGTCAGAAAGAAGGAGTACGTCTCTACAAAACTGGAGATCTAGCCCGTTATCTACCAGATGGCAATTTAGAGTTTCTCGGTCGTATCGACCATCAAGTCAAGATTCGTGGTTTTAGAATTGAGCTAGGAGAAATAGAAACAGCGATCGCTGCCCATCTTCAGGTACAAGAGGCGGTTGTCATCGTTCGAGAAGATCGACCCAATGACAAAAGTTTGGTAGCCTATGTTGTTCCTAGCCAGGAGTCTATTAATACCGACGTTCTGAGAGACTTTCTTAAACAAAAGCTTCCCCAATATATGATCCCCTCTGCTTTTATAATGCTGAAGGCACTTCCTTTAACTCCCAACGGCAAAGTTGACCGTCATAATTTGCCTAAGCCAGATAAATTGGCAAGAAGTTCAGAAAAAACATATATCCCTGCTCGTAATGCGCTAGAAATGCAACTAGTACAAATTTGGGAGCAAGTTTTGGGAATTCATCCTATTGGAGTTAGAGACAACTTTTTTGACCTTGGAGGACACTCCCTTTTGGCAGTTCAGTTAATAGCTCAAATCCAACAGAATCTTGGAAAGAATATTTCTCTAGCTAATCTTTTCCAAGAAGCAACCATTGAACAGTTAGCAAATTTTTTAAGCTATGGTAGTAATTCTCAATACTGGTCTTCATTAGTACCAATTCAGCCGAGTGGTTCTAAACCACCTCTCTTTTGCATTCATGCAGTTGATGGAAATGTTCTCGTCTACTCAGACTTAGCCCGCTGTCTCGGTTCAGATCGACCACTCTATGGATTACAAGCATTGGGTTTAGATTCACAGCACGAGCCTCAGACTCGAATAGAAGATATGGCGACTCACTATATTCAAGAGCTGCAAAGTATTTATCCCCTAGGTCCCTATTGTCTGGCTGGCTGGAGTATTGGTGGTATTATAGCTTTTGAGATGGCACAGCAGCTATTAGCACAAGGTCAGCAAGTGTCTTTCTTGGGATTGCTGGATACTTATGCAGTCGCTTCTAATGGATTATCAGAACGAACTGATGCAGAACTATTAATCGACTTGATAGCCAAGGATATTTCTGCCTCATTCGATTGGAATTGTCTCCGACAACTTAAACCAAAAGAGCAATTAATCACTGTAATGAATAGGCTCAAGCAGCTGAACTTACTTCCTCCAGATTTTGAGCTAGCCCAGGTTCTCCGTCTACTTCAAGTTAGCAGAAGCAACGACCAGGCAGCAATTAATTACACTCCAAAACTTTATCCTGGTCGGATTGTTTACTTTAAAGCGAAAGAGGCAGGAATAGTTAGCCTTCAAGCTCAAACTCAAAGCTTTTTAGAGGAAATAGCGATCGAGGGCATCGAAACTTATAATATTCCCGGTTCTCACACAACTATATTGCGTCCGCCTTACGTTCAAGTCTTAGCCAAACGGCTAGATACCTGCGTGACATCTCCCGACGCTCACCAACGGTAGAGCGCGGGCTTCTCAACTCACGCTGAGAGTTTTCTGCGTTGCACTTGCCTAGATATTGCTACCCTTGGCAGTACGCATTCAGCAGACAGTTTCCTTTCCGACTCGTCCAGCCGTACTTCTTTTAATCCTCGTTGAAGAATTACTCGCGCACTAGCATGATCTCTCGAAGTTTGATACCCACATTCTGCACAGAAATGAAATCGTTCACTGAGTTCTTTTTTGCCTGTGTGAGTGCCACATTCAGGACAAATCTGACTGGTGTATTTATGGTCAACTTGAGCGAAGTACTTGTCACGCTTCCAACAAACCCAAGACAGCAAATCTCGAAATTGACCAAAACCACCATCGAGCATTTGTTTGCCCAAAAAACCTCTAGCAGTCATTTTAAAGTTGATGTCCTCAACAAAAATCATGTCTGCCTGGTCACAGAGAAGATGACTTACAGCAAAGTGGAAATTCTTACGAGTATTAGATATTTGATGGTGCAACCTAGCAACTTTAAGCTGTGCTTTCTCCCAGTTTTTAGAGCGTTTATTCTTACGAGATGCCCTTCTTTGCAGCACTTTAAGCCTACTTTGAAGTTCTCGAAAAAATACGCTGGGTTGAACTCGGAAGTTATCACTAGTCACCAAAAACGATTCCAGTCCGATATCAATACCGATTCCTCGTCCAAAAGGCAAAGGTTCGGGAACATTAACATCAAACGAGTATCCTTTTAGTTAATTAAAAATATCAGCAAATACATGCAGACATTAGCATTTAATGCGCGGAACTTGAAAGTAACAAGGTCGAAGATTAATGGAATTAGTAGAGAGACATATAAGTAGATAATAAAAGATTATAATTATGACTTATCCTCATTCAGTCCGTAGAATGACAGTCTTCATCATTGTCTGGATTGGTCAACTCGTATCTCTGCTCGGCTCTAGTCTGACCAATTTTGCTCTTGGTGTTTGGGTATACGAACAAACTGGTTCTGTTACCCAGTTCGCTCTAATTTCTCTATTTATCTCCTTACCACTAATCCTCATAGCTCCCATAGCTGGAGCAATAGTAGATCGTTGTAACCGCCGATGGATAATGATTTTGGGTGATTCTGGTGCTGGGCTAAATACCTTGGTAATAGCTTTGCTAATAGCCACAGGTAGTCTTGAGATTTGGCATATATATCTGACTACAGCCATCAGTTCTACTTTCAGTGCTTTTCAGCGACCAGCCTATAGTGCTGCCATCGCGCAGTTAGTATCGAAACAGCATCTCAGTCGTGCGGGCGGAATGACGCAGCTAGGAGAAGCCTTTGCTCAGCTCATTGCACCGATGCTAGCAGGAATGTTATTGGTCACTATCAAACTCAAAGGTATCATTGCGATCGATTTTGCCACTTTCCTCTTTGCTTTAGTTACTCTTTTACTCGTTCGTTTTCCTAATATTAAAACTTCCATAACCCAGAAATCTGGGCTAAGAGGCTTGCTACACCAAGTTGTCCAGGGCTGGACTTACTTGACTGACCGACCTGGTCTGTTAGGTTTACTCTTTTTATTTACAACGGCTAATTTTTTATTGGGAGCTGTGAGCGTGCTAGTTACCCCCCTAGTTTTATCAATAGCTTCGACTCCTGTTCTTGGAATTATTATGTCTGTTGGTGGCATTGGTATGGTAGTGGGTAGCATAACTATTAGTATCTGGGGAGGAGCAAAAAAGCAAATAAATTCAGTGTTCGGCTTTATGCTACTTAGCGGGCTGTGCATTTTAGCTGTTGGGTTAAACTCCTCGATTGTCCTCTTTGGTTTCGCTGCATTCCTTTTCTTTTTCAGCCTACCTTTAATTAGAGTTTCTAGCCAAGTAATTTTTCAAAAAAAAGTTGCTGTCGAGTTACAAGGAAGAGTCTTTGCTTTGAATGAAGCTTTTGTTACGGCTTCTATGCCACTGGCTTATGTAGTTGCTGGACCTCTAGCCGATCGCGTTTTTGAACCTTTAATGGCTGTCAATGGACCTTTAGCTGCTAGTATCGGACAAATTATCGGTGTCGGCTCTGGTCGCGGTATTAGCTTAATGTTTGTTATTATTGGTTTTCTCTTCCTTTTTTCAACACTGGTCGCTTACAATTATCCCCGCTTAAGGCTAGTAGAGGAAGAACTCCCTGATGCTCTAGCTACTGAATAAAAAAAAGAAGCTAGAACTTTCTAACTTCTTTTTGTAAAGTTAATTTCTACTCTAAGCTTTCATAGCTTTTCTCGATTTCTTACTTAGATTTAAAAGCCCTAGTCCTAGAGCGATAGCTGAACCAAATATAGTTCCAGGTTCAGGAATAGCCTCAGGATCATCCTCAACAGCCTCAAAGTCCAGAGAAACTGATGTGGTTGGATCATCTACATTAAACTGAGTAGATAATCGTCCAGAACCTAATACTGTACCATCTTCTGTTACGTATTGAACAGCTGAGAAAACCAATGTTGCGGCATCCCCAGCGGTTACAGCGGTGTTAACAGAAGTAACCTCTGTAATCTGAATTAACAAGTCTGGGTCTACAGCACTTTCACCCAGTTCCAACGTTGCCAGATCGAACGTGCCTCCTGATGGTACCAAAGTCTTATTAGTTCCAGTGGGATTTAACATTTCATCTGCCAAAAAGTTAGTAGTCGGATCTCCTGGAGCTTCTTCTTCAGATGCTGAGAAATTATTCAGATTGATTGTATTATCTGCAAATGGGAACTGGTAAGAAGCATTAGGATTTAAGCTAGTGTCCGCGGTTGGATTTCCCGCAAAGACAGAAAAGCCTCCTGTTGCGTCAGTAACCACAAATTCGCAATTACTATCTCCGACTGTACATCCAGCTGGGTCTGAGAATGTAAATATAAAATCGTCTGGATCTTGAACAATTGTAACTGTTCCAGCTAAGTCTAGACTGTCTCCAGTGTTAAGGGTTATTGCTCCAGCTGGTTCTGTACTCACTATCGTTCCTACCGCAATTAGAGGAACAGCAACTCCAATACCTGAAATTTTGGACTTCATACAGGTTACTCCTGATAAATTTACTCGGTTAGAAATACGGACGAACCATCAATACCATCAACGATAAGAATTTTGTAAAGAATAAGCAATAAATTTTCTTTAGCTTTACATAATCTTTACATTAAAAGGGGATTGAACAGAGCATACCCGCGTGGTAAAGCTTTCGCCCGATCGCTATGAGGATAGAGGGCTTAAGGATAATAAAGATAATTATTCTCACTTTGATTGGATAGGCATCATTGCCAAGATTTCTTGATTGGTATTACAAAAGTAATAAAAATTATATAAATAACGCCAAGTGCTGATTGAATCACAAAACCCTGGCAGTTGAACCAGGGTTTTGTTGTGGAGTGGAGATATGGGTATTAAAGTCATGCAGATTGAAGATTCTCTTCTTCTCTTTCTTTTTCTGCTAATGCTTTAGCTACAGCTTCTCTGGCAATTTCACGCCAATTGGGAAGTTTACCCGAAGTTAAAGCTTCTTTGGTAGGTCGATCAAACTTAATAGTCATACTTTCAGTTAACGGATATTTACGCTCCGTTTTAAACTGATGCTTTTTTAAGTCTGGGTTTCCCCCTGGTCTACCTTTTCCCATTCTATTAGTTTCAACTGTTATCAATGATTATAGCAGATCCCCTTGTTATAGCGAGGAACTCCTGCTATAATTAGGAGGTAAATCAAAAGACGATCACTGAGTGTAGGAAACTTGTCGATCGGCAATAGCTTCTTTGCGCGAATAGCTGAAGATGACCTTAAATTCATCAAATGTCATTAGTTGTTAACTCCAAAATCTTTAATAAAGCCAGGTCTTCTCCTGGCTCTGTGGTTAGATGCTAGAAAACCTCGGCAGTATCGATTAAATGAGATTGATCTGCATGACAGATTTCATCGGATGCCACCCAGAATTGATGTTGAGTAAGTAAATCTACTGAAGCAATTAGATACAACCAATTGGGTTCAGTAAGATAAGATTCGGTAGAAGAGAAACGATCTTGGTTAAAAACTGCCCCGATAACTACAAAAGTAGCCCATTCTGTATGGTCTTCTCCTTCATCGATAACTTTAACTATTTGACCAGGTTCGTATTCAGAGTGGGGGATATCCTCTAGTTGCTCCAATTCTTGCTCTATTGCGTCTAGGCTTGAGGTTGAAGATGTATCCAGAGGCGATCGATAATTACTATGCTCGACTGGTTTAAAACTTTCCAGTAGTGCCTTTAATGCTTCGTTTTGGCTCTTATATCTTTCTGCTACAGTTAAACCATGTCGATCGAGAGCAAACCAACCAACCAAATTCTCACTGACGTATCCAATACGCTCATAGCCGAGTTCAGGAGATTGTTTGAAGACATTTACCCCTGGTAGTACTTTTGAAATCGGTTTAGTGAAGGCTTTGTGGGTTGAGAGTAATTCTTTGAGTTGCTCAGATTCAATTTGTTGAATGCAATCTTGAGTTAAAGTGTGATGTTTGCGTGCTTGGCGATCGAATAAGTTACACCAACCTCTACCATTAGATTCGTTAAAATCTTGAAATTTAGGACAGGTTTTGCAGGTGGATTGTTGCGATTGATTTAATGTTTGGTATGACATAATGTTAGGTGAATAAATATAGTTGAATAGGGAGAGCAGAGGTGAAAGGTTGCTCTCCTTTTTGTTGTTTAGGCGTAAGCCCCTTTATAGATAAAGTTCAGCAGCTAATAGCCTTTGGACTTAGAACCAATCAAGGTCAGTACTTGCTTTTCGAGTTAGTTCGTGTTCCTTAAACCAAATCAGTTCTCTTGTCCCAGAGGTACAGCGAACCCCATATTGCCAATAAGAATGATCAATCGGTTGACCCAGGTTATTCTTCGGTTCAACCAACTCCATCGCACAGACGGTAAATGTATCTAATCCTTCTGTATCAAGTTGGTTCAGAAAGCAATGTGACCACTGCTCTTTAATGATGACGGTATCACCAAAGACAAATTCTGGTTGTTCAACTAAGTATTTGTCGTTGATGCCAGGAGGTATAAATTCAATGGTGATAAGCCTTTGCTCATCTATTTCAGGTTGAGTGCGGTATTCGATGACGGGGATACCAGCAGCTTCGATAGTTTGAATTTCTGTAAAATATGGCATGATTAGTATTATTAACTTCTAAATTTTGGTACTTAAGGAGGGCAGTAGCTTGGTGGGCAGTTGCTCTCCTTTTCACAAAATTGTTGGCGAAGCCTCTTCTCAAGATTTAGTGGGTAGAGTATATGTGCAATAAGAATTTCCCGATACCCAATAACCAGAAGAGGCGTAATTGATAACTCCCAGTACTTGCTCCTCAGCTTCGTGCTTCCCTTGTGGTACTACCTGGTCTGTTAGTTTCGTGAAAGGGAGTTTTATTCGGTTGTCGAGGTGCTGTGAATTAATCGAACAGTGGGACTTGTTCGATTGGTTGACTGAATTCGTTCGTGGATGGTTGCAATAAATCTTGAAGTTGAGAGTCTTTTTTCCGTCTGGTGGGGGCGTTCTCATTTCCCTGTTCCGTATATCTGTATAATAACACGACGCTAATATCATGTCAACAGACTAATAGCATTGTATTCTCGTACTATTATGGGATGATATTATTTTGGTATGAGAATGATTAGTAAACTGCCAAAACTAATGGAAAGTAAAGGTTTAGATCAAAAAACTCTTGCCTTCCATACGGGACTAAGTCCTACTACTGTAGGCAAAGTGTATCGAGGTCAATTTAACCAAATTGACAATCATACTTTTACAACTTTATGTCTATATTTCGGATTAAAAACTCTATCCGAGCTTATAGATATTCAATGGGAAAAAGATGATGTGAAAGGAGTTCAAGTGTAGTCACAATTAAAAATTTGAACTATTCAAAGATAGGTTGGTTTTTGATTTGCGTAACTTAGAGAACAAATGAACATCTGGAAATAACCAAGCGACCGCACCTCCGTGACAAGAATGGCGATCGCTTGCAACTAACCCCAACAGAATTAAGAGAAGATAGCTTAGGGATAACCTCTAAAAACTTGTTAGCAACAATACAGAAGTAGAAAAAGCAGATCTAGCCTAAGCTTGAGTTAATCAGCCCAAAAATGCACCTCTTCAATAGAGATAAGGCAGAATAAGCCACTTTTTGGCTGACTTTACTGGGAATACGCAGAGATTAGTCCCATTTCTGCTCGGCTGACTATGACACGACACTAGCATTCTATCGACACATTGCTATTATCGTACTCTCATGCTATCATGGGATGATATTATTTTGGTATGAGAATGATTAGTAAACTTTCAAAACTAATGGAAAGCAAGGGCTTGGATCAAAAAACCCTTGCTGCCGAAACAGGTTTAAGTCCTACTACTGTGGGCAAAGTGTATCGAGGTCAATTTAATCGAATTGACAATCATACAGTTAAGACTTTATGTATGTACTTCGGATTGAAAACCATATCCGAGCTTATCGATATTCAATGGGAAAAAGATGATCTGGAAGGAGTTCAAGTATAGTCACAATTGAAAATTTGAACTATTCAAAGATAGGTTGGTTTTCGATTTGCGTAACTTAGAGAACAAATGAACATCTGGAAATAACCAAGCGACCGCACCTCCGTGACAAGAATGGCGATCGCCTGCAACTAACCCCAACAGAATTAATGGGAGATAGTCCTATGTCCACTTTATCAGTTCAAGAAAAAAACGGTGTATTAGTAGTGGATTCAAGATTGGTGGCGAATTCATTACTAATTAAGCACAAGAATTTTTTAGCGACGAGCGAAAAGTATAAAAGTCAAATTGAATCTAACTTTGGAGCTATCGCGTTTGAAACGCGAGAGTTCAAAACTAAGCAAGGCAACCGTTCTGTAGAAAGGTATGCCTATCTAACAGAAGAACAGGCAATTTTCCTAATGACTCTTTCTAGGAATACAGAAAGAGTAGTTCAGTGCAAAATCCAATTGGTTAAAGCCTTTAGTGAAGCTAGAAAACTGCTGGAAAAGGTAAATTCTACTCAAACCAACCAAGACTCTAATAATCTTCCTAAGCTTCCCTCTGCCAGAGAACGGTTAGAAAATATCAGCTTGGGGATGGATTTACTATCAGACCTCGGTGGATGGGACGAGAGAACGCAGATATTACTTAAAGACCAAATCCGAAACATCCTCCTGGGGGACAAACTGCAACCATCACCCCAAGGAATAACCAATCCTCAACCAAGATTAGAATATCCAGTTTCGGACAGGGCAATAGATTTGGGCTATCGTCCAACTAATAGTCAACTACAGCAAATAGGCAAGAAAGCCAAGAAATTATATCTGGAACGTCACGGAACTGAACCCATTAAGCGAGAACAGTTTGTCGCTGGTGCAACTCGCATGGTCAATGTCTATGGTTTTGCTGATTTGGATATATTGGATGAGGCGATTACTTTTGTAATGGACAAGAAATGAGACTAGGGGCAGTTGGTTTAACTTTCTGCTCCCACCTAATACCTTCATACTTCTTTTTCCAGTAGACCTCTAAATCTATCGGACTGACCTTAAGTTTTTAGCTCCAATCTTCCTCTTTTTACTAATAACTAATCACTAACAACTAATCACTATCCCTGCATGTAGTTTATTTGTAATTCAAACTCAAGGTATTAATCATGAAAAAATATCTCATGTACGTCAACGTGGCTGATGATGTCAACTTACCAGAAGACATAGATAGATTACCACGCATCCAGATAATTGCTGAAAACCCAACTAAATATCGCACCGTCGGGATTGAACAAGTAACAGAGGCAGTTTTAGCAGTAGCTAGTTTTTTAGAACAGCATTCTGAATACATCCCTTTCAGAGTGGAAATCTGGTCTAGCAATGAGCCTGGTTCTCCTCCAATAAGAGAACGTAGAAGAAGAAAAATGAGACGGGAAGAAGGAGGTGCATTATGACTACCACAACAGCAGTATTTGACATTCGCACCTATCTAGATCGCCTCAATATTATCAAAGAAACCTCAACTGAATACCATTGTAGTTGTCCTGTCTGTGGTTCAGGAGGCTTTAAAATCAATAAAAAGAATGGTAAATATTACCCCTTCAAATGCAACTGTGACCTCAAAGCGATTAGAGAGGCGATTAGACCTTGGAGTGAAGTTAAAAAACAGTCAGAGGAAAGAAAGAGTAAAGATCAACCAAGAACCAAAAAAGGGATACAGAAACCAGCTAAACTAGCTAGATTATCTGAAATCCCTCAAAATAAAACTCAAATTCCTCCCTCAAATATACCTGATTGGTTACAGAAACAGGGAGTACCAGCTACAGCTACAGAAACCAAGTACTGGTATTCCTCACGAGCGTGGGTGTCCAGATTCGATTGGAAGGACGAGAGTAAACCAAAAGGAAGAGATAAAACTTTCCGCCAAGGACATATCTTACCTTCTGGAAAAATAAAATGGAGTAAAGGTAAACAAAGGTGGAAAGCTTACAAATTGGAGGAAGCGATCGCCTATTGCACCGATAAATGGGTAATAGGAGTTGAGGGAGAAAAATGTGTAGAAGCTTTAAGGGGTATAGGTTTAGCTGCTATCACCTGGCAAGGTTCTAATTGGAATCAAACAGATATGGCTGCTGACTTAACCGAGCTTAAGAAGGCTGGAGCAGTTGGATTAGTTTATCTTCCCGATAATGATGCAGCAGGGATGAATAAGGCTCAAGCTGTAGAATTAGCAGCAATGAAAGTTGGTTTGTCGGTGGTGATAGTTGAACCAAGGCTGATAGATGAAAAAATCCCCAACAAAGGGGATATCTATGACTTGATAAAAGCTAAACATAATTCAATGAACGAACACGAGTTCATTCAACACCTAGAATCAGCTATTCATCAAGCAATTGAAGCTAAAGAGCAACAAAACTTAACATCGTCGGATGCTGACACTGATGATGAGGCTACTGGAAAGAGAAATATACTCAAATGGTCGCAATCGGATATTGGTTGTTGGTTAGCAGAGCGATATAGAGCTTCTCTCGCTTGGAACACTGAAGAAAAGGAATGGTACAGATATAGTACTAAAACCGAGGGAATCTGGGGACGAGAACCAGAAGAATTTGTCGGTCAGCTAGTCAAGTCGGAACTAGAGGTAATAGCCTCCAGAATAGCTGCTACACAAGGCGAAAAGAAAAGACCAACTTACACTTACTCGTTCATCAAGGGTATAATCTCTATGCTCAAACTAGACCTGGCAGTTAAGGAATGGGATGAAGCTGAAGGATTATTGCCACTGCTTAATGGTGTGTTAGACCTCTCAACCAGAAAACTAATCCCTCATTCACCCCAACATCGCCTAACATGGTGTCTCCCTTATTCTTACACTATCTTGGCTACCTGTGACCCAATAAAGGATTGGTTGCTGCAAATGTGCGGTGGTGATGAACAATTAGTACAGCTAATGAGAGCTTATTTGCTGGGGGTTGTAACCTCAAGAGTAGATTGGCAAAAGTATTTGGAACTGATCGGTCCAGGGGGTACTGGAAAATCTACTTTCATCAGATTAGCGATCGCTCTGGTGGGACAAGAAAATGTACACACAACTACTCTGAAAAAACTCGAAAAGAGCAGATTTGAAACTTCCTGTCTGGAAGGGAAAAGATTGGTTGTGATAGCTGATAGTGAACGATATACAGGTGATGTCTCCACTCTGAAGGCAATTACAGGATGTGATACAGTACCCTACGAAAAGAAATTTAAGCAATCAAAAGGAGATTTTCTCCCTAAAACGATGGTAATAGTGGCTGCCAATGAGGTAATCCAGTCAGGAGATTATACTAGTGGGTTGGCAAGGAGAAGGGTTTCCATCCCTATGAAGACAAGGATAGCGTCTGTTAACCAAAGGAACTTAATCTCTTGTGGTAGAGGGGAAATTAGAGGGGAATTTGCTGAATTTATCCCTGGTTTGTTGAATTGGGTGTTGGATATGGATGAAGGGGAAGCCAACGAGATTATGAAGCAGTACATAGAAAGAGTACCCTCTTTAGCAGAAATGAAAGCCCAAACCTTGGTGGAAACTAATCCTATAGCCGATTGGCTGGATTATAATATTGTGTATTCCGAGGGTTGCAGAACTAACATAGGGGTAGCACAACGGGATAAAGACCCTGGTAGCGATAATTGGTATTTGAATACTGAAAAATGGTTATATCCCAATTACACTGAGTATTGCCATAACACTGGTTCTCGTCCCATTGGTTTACGTCGCTTTGTGAATCTATTGTCAGATGTATGTTTAAATCAGTTGGGTCGTCAGGTGGAAAAAGGGCGCGATCACGCTTTGCGTGCCAGCGAAGCTGATCGCTATGGTTCATATTTCCTGGGATTAAAAATTAGGGGTAAGGGAGATGAAGATGCTCCTCTGTTTGTTACTGGGTTATTTAATACTACGGGTAATACAGAGTCTGTGATGGATACTGTGATGGATAACGTGACGGACGGTGTGACGGTTGAAAGTACTGGTGGTGATGGATGTTATGGATGTGATGATAAAACCTATAGTTTACTCAATGTAGAAAGCAAATTAGCTCAGGTTGAGCAATATACTACAGAACTAGAGAGGGAATTAAGAGAGAAACAGACTCTTGATAAAGAGCCATCACAAGAACAAGCTCAAAACACTGATGGTGATGAATTACAAGAGAATGGTCATACAGCTAAAAAACCATCACCATCTGTTACCAATGATGAGAATCAAGGTTTGAAGGTGGGCGATCGCGTAAGATATGTAGGTAAGAAATATCGAGAATCGATCGGCGATCGAGTCATGGAAGTAGTAAAGATTTTAGTACATTGGACTGGAAATCAGATTACCTGTAAATACAGTAAGGGTTGGACTACCTGGCTGGCAGAAAGCTCCTTGGAAAAAGTAGAGGTGTAAGTGACATTCGTGAATTAAACCTTCAGATGGTCATACCCTTAGCTATTCAAGCGCGTTTCTGGCTCAAAAGTAACTTTTCTCCCTTTGAGGACAAGTGGGTCTTATAAAAAAACTGCCTCCCCTCTTGCTGCCAGATTTTGGGTTTCAAAAGTTTGTAAACTTAATTGGGCTTTCTTAAGGTTGTAGGGGAAAGGTTTAGTTACAGGCTGATAATCTTTGGGCTGAGGTTGACCGTGACGTAAGACCGCATTAACTAACCAACAATCTTCGTCCTTGAGATTAATAGAACCGTGCAGAATTCCTGGGGGAATAGTAACTACCTGAGCTACTCCCTCACTCAGCGGAATATATTGGTATTGTCGGTTAGACAAAATGACTAAAACAAAACTACCTCTAACTACCAACAACTGATCGGTTTGATGTCGGTGAACGAATAAATCATCAACAGTGTGGGCTGGTACTTTAACCAACATGGTTTCGTTACTGGATTGAGGGGTATAAAATTCCGCCATACCGCCTTGGATAGATTCGAGAGGACGAATCTGAACTCCTGGAATTAGTCCCATAATTTTAAGTTAATGAAGAATTAAGACCTGATTATTACTTTATGTAAATAAAAGTAACAAATATAGTTTAACTCAGTCAATCAATCTTGACAATCAAGGCAAGTTAGTATCTAAAATAACATTTTCGAGGGAGTTCTGAGATGTAGAGCTTGCGTCACCAAAAAGGCACAGAACCTAGAAACAGGTAGGGCTTGAAAGTCCTTGGGAAAGAAGAATACCCTTTTTATTTTTTCAAGGAGTAACAGATACAGAGGGCATTGCGATCGCTCTTCTGAATATCTTATCCAAGAGTCAATCTATACTACAGAGATTACACTGGTCAAAAGGATTGATGTGATGGATTTTATTAGCAACTAGCCACTAGCTACTAGTTGCTAGTTACTAGTCGCTAGTAGCTCTTATGATGGATGATGTGATGGATAAAAGTACTGGTAGTGATTAATGTTACGGATGTGATGGCTAGATTGAAAAGTAGATTTAATTATTAGTAAATCAGTGTAGACCAAAACGTCATACTACAGAAACGGGAGTAATCGAGAGAGAAAAAGACGATAAAAAAAGAAAGTTTTGATTTGAACCGTCACATCCATAACAACCCGTCACAAAAAAGCTAAAAACATTGGTGGTGATGAATTATAGCCGATTGGTATCCATCACAAAGTCTGGTGAACTGTGATGGGTTAATCGTCACAGGCAGAAGAGGAAAATAAGCAAAAGAGATTTTGTCCCATCAAGTTAATTAGGATGGCAGTATGAAGATCTTGGTTGAGCCAATAGGTTGTAAGGACTTCTTGAAAAAGAAATTTTAATGTGCCTCTACAGAAGAGCATTCTTGTCCTCTCCCTAAAAATATTTACCCCCAAACCTTCAAGGTCTGAGGGTGATTTATTATAGGCCAGCCTGTTATTCGAGTTGGCTGACGGAATTTAAATTAATAACTATTAATTAACATAAAATTTTGGATCATCATCCCTAACTTTCTTTAGGTTTTCTTTAGATTTACTGGTTTTGTTCATGACAATAGTGACGAAGCGGGACAATATGGATACTCTTTAAGAATACGAGGTTGATATGCCGAGTGCTTCCACGCTCCGTCAGCTCTGGCTGATTATCGAACATCTACACACAAATACTCTTCTAGACTTAAATGATTTGGAGTTGGCTAGAAAAATACAAGCACAACTGAATCAAGAAGCAAGTTTTAAGTTCTTCAGAAATCGATAAGGTTAAAAGCTATATCCAATCTAGAATTCCACTAATTCGAGATTCAGCAGAAAGCCGAGCAGCAACAATTTAACACCCAGACTCAAACCTCGATTAAGCTATCAAATGAGGAGAGCTACCGACCCAAGAAAGTTCTAATCTTACAACTCAATCTCATTCAGGGAGCAGCACCAAAGAACAGTGGCTGGTAGTATGCAACTCGGTTATTGTACATCATGCTACTAATTTGGGTTTCAGTTATTAGAATCAAGCTATCATGCGTAAGGGAGGAAAAGTCATATTTGTCTTTTCAAGTAGCAAAAGATACAGGGGGGTCACAGGGGGAGCAACGCGAAAAAGTTGGTTTTTGACCAAGCGATCGCCATTTGAAACTCTCTTAACACTTGAGCTAGACTATCGGTAGTTATTTTTAAATTCATCGGGCACATTTGCTGACTCAACTAAAGCTCTCGATCTAGCTTAAACTGAGTAAGCTGTTATTTTTGCCCATTTTTTCGGTCTTTCACTTAATAACCTTCTAATAATTCTATTCTTCTTGAGTTTTTACCTCTTTCACTCGCCTCGCGATCGCTCCCTTTTGACTGACAAAACACCTCGGATGCCAAGCTATCGGAAAGCTCTTGGGAGCAGCAAGTTCTCTATTCTTATTCCCCCAAGGGATTAACTGGGTTCGGTCGATGCCACTTTTTTGCGTCGCTCCTCTTAATATTGTGTTAGGGCAAATAGGGTTGATTGAACATCGATAAATCGCAAATACGCTTATCTGGGTCAGCAACAACTTGTTCTAACAAAGTCTGCCAATTACTCATCATCCGAGTAATTGTAGCTTTATGAAATAAATCGGTGTTATATTCAAACGCTCCAAATAATCCTTGCTCGGTTTCTGTTAAGGACAAAGATAAATCAAGTTTAGCTGTCCGACTATAACCCTTCAGAGGACTGAAGGTTAAGCCTGAAAATTTCAAGTCAGTCATAGGGGGCTGGGTATTATGAAGCACTAAAAGCACCTGAAACAGAGGGTTATAACTCATGTCTCGTTCTTGTTGCAGTTCCACCATCAGCCTCTCAAAAGGTATATTCTGGTGTGCATAAGCTTGCAGAGTTATCTGACGCACTCGACTTAACAATTCTCGAAAATTAAGATTACCTCCTAGTTGCGTTCGCAGTACTAAGGTATTGGCAAAAAAGCCAATGAGTCCTTCAATTTCGACTTGGTTGCGGTTAGCAATAAGAGAACCGATCATAATATCTTCATTACCTGTATAAAGATAAAGCAAACTCTTAAAAGCTCCTAGTAAGGTCATAAAAAGAGTTACTTCTTCTTGTTTACTCAGTTTTTTAAGAGCCTCACTCAAATCCTTAGATAATATTAGATATTGCCTTGCGCTTCTATTAGTTTGAACTGCTGTTCTTGTTATACATGAAGACCATTCCAATACTGGTAAGTCTCCTTCAAGTTGTTTCCTCCAGTAGTCAAGTCCAGAAGCAATATCCTCCTCTCGTTGAAATCTTTGTTGCTGCCAACAAGCAAAATCAGCGTATTGTATGGGTAACTCTGATAGTAGTGAAGTTTGTCCATTACAGAATGCTTTATAAATTGTTGCTAGTTCCCTTAGCAGTATTCCCCTAGACCAACCATCAAAGATAATGTGGTGCATAGTTAACAACAAAATATGTTCCTCTTCCTCCAATTTCAATAAGGTTGTCCTAACCAAAGGTAAGGTCGATAAATCAAAAGGAAGCTGTACTTCTTCTGCGATTAGTTGTTGTGTTTTATTCTTTTTTTCTTCGGATGAGAGATTAGACAGATCGAGAATTGGCAAAGTTAATATTAAACTAGAAACGCTCTTTTGAACGGTTTGCCCATCTAACTTACAAAAGCTAGTGCGTAGAACTTCATGGCGTTTTACAATCTCATTAAGACTTTTTTCTAATGCTGCTACATTGAGTGTACCTATAAGTTGAATATTACTAGGAACATTGTAAGCTGGATTGCTGGGAGCCAACTCGTAAAGCAGCCACATTATAGCCTGACTAGAAGATAGTGGTGCAAGATTTTGCTCTTTCTTCTTTTTGATTCTTACCTTCAGTATTTCCTTACGCTCTAACTTTTCAGTTTGAGTTTGGATGATTTTCGTCGCCATACTAGCAACTGTAATTTGCTCAAAAAAAGTAAGGAAAGATAATTCTATCTGCATCGAGTCTCGGATGCGGTTAATGATTTGAGCTGCCAGGACAGAATCTCCTCCCAATTCAAAGAAGTTATCGTGAATTCCTATCTGCTCTTTTCGTAATACTTCTGACCAAATTTTTACTAATTCCTCTTCAATATTAGTGCCAGGTGCAACATATTTTGGACGGGCTAAATTAGGCTTGACAACATTTAATCCTAATTTTTGAGCCAATCCAATGCGTTGTATTTTTCCAGTTGCACCTTTGGGAATTTCTGATAAAAATACAAAGATTCTTGGTACTTTAAACTGAGCTAATCTTTGAGCAGCAAAATTTTTTAGTTCTTGTTCACTTACTATAGCATTATCTTTCAAAACTATTGCTGCTGCTACATCTTCTCCTAAAAGCTTATGGGGGACAGCAAAAGTAACTACTTGCTTAATAGCAGAATGATCTAACAACACTTCTTCAACTTCTCTGGGGGAAATTTTCTCCCCTGCTCGGTTAATAATCTCTTTAATTCTTCCTTTGAGAAATAAATATCCTTCATCATCTAAATATCCTAAATCTCCTGTCCTAAACCAACCCTGATTAAAAGCTTTTTTATTTGCTTGGGGATTATTTTCATAGCCCAAAGTTACACTATTCCCTTTTATTACTACTTCCCCTATTTCTCCAGAAGAAAGTATTTGGTCGTATTCTTGAGCCATGATGGCAACTTCTGAGCCAACTGCTCTGCCTACTGAACCCATTTTTCTTTGATGGGGAGGTAGGAGATTTGTTGTTACTTGATGAGAAGCTTCTGTCATGCCAAATGCTTCTATGACGGGAACGTTAAATTCTTGTTCTAGTGTTTTCATTACTTTGGGAGGTAATGATGCAGAAGATGAACGAATAAAGCGTAAAGAACTACAGACAATAATGTCTTTATGGGCTTTAACTCTGGCTAAAATACTTTGGTGCATAGTAGGTACTGCACTATACCAAGTAGGGGTAAATTCCTCTAACCAATCGAAAAATTTAGGTGCGTTAAATCCTGATGTACAAACAATACTTGCTCCTACAGTAAAAGATGACAATAATACTCCAACTAACCCATGAATGTGAAATAATGGCATCATATTTAAGGCACGATCACTTGCTTGCAAATTTAGAGAAGTAGCAATATTAACCGCCGATGTACATAAATTTTTATGAGTTAAAGGAACAATTTTAGGACGGGAAGTTGTTCCAGAAGTATGTAAAACTAAAGCGATATCATCAGGTTTTGGTGATTCGATTTCTCTGATAACAGTAGTATTTTTCTGATTTACTAAAGTAAATACTACTCTTTTTGCTTTGATTACTGAAGATAAGGTAATAATAGGAATATTTAACTTTCTAGCTGCTTTAACTGCTTCTTTTGATGTTTCTGCCTCAATGATTAATGCTTTAGCCTTAATATCTGAAAGATAAAATTCAAATTCTGAAGTTGTATAATTGGGGTTAAGAGGAGCGCAAATTGCTGTGATAGCAACAGACAAAAAAACTACTACACTCTTTAGTCCATTAGGTAAAGTGATCGCTACTTTATCTTGAGGAGAAACACCAAAACTAATTAATTGCTCATGGAGCTTTGTAATTTCTTCTAAAAGACATTGATAACTCAAACTAGCATAATTGGTATCTGTAATAGCTATTGTTTCAGGATTTTTTTCTTGCTGAATTTTTAGTATTTCATAGATGTTTTTGAACATTTGATTAATAGCTTTGCGCTAATTATGCTTTTTTAAAAATTAAAGCACGAAAAATTCATAAATTAAATAGACTTATTGTCCGACTACTTAGAAAAAATTATCTGCATCCAAAAATATTTGTGTGATGTTTAATCCTGATGTCATCATAGGATTAGCCGAGATAGCGTAATGCTAGGGAAGCTACCATAAGTGCCAAATGGTTTTGAAACCTTTGCTATAATTAGCTTCTAAGGATTAAAAGTCTTGTGATGTGCTCGCGAAGTGCGGAGCTTCGCGAGATCGCCAAAGTTATCAGTTCAAAAGTACTGAATTTGATTGGTGTCAGAACTTTTGAGCAAAAATCGAGAGAAATTGATGTTTTTATGGCATCAAAATGAGCAAAAAATGAATAAGTTCTCAGTCCAAAAGAAAAATTAGAACTTTTGTTTTTCAGTTGGCACTTATCGCAGCTTCTGGGTAGTTCCTGCAAAATTAGGATTCTCGATCGAAGTGCCTTAATAGCTAAAAAATATATGATACAAGGATTACAGCAGTTATTGGTTCAGAATGATACTTACTGTCTCAAATACTTTTAGCTGCAAAAGTATCAAGAAAAGCCCCTCATGCTAGTTCCACCCCTAAATTTAAGCCTAAATGGAAGTCAGGTAAAACTAGAACAAGTTGGAAATTTTAATCTTTTCTTGATAATTTTCTGATTTACTTAGTAAAGCTTAATCTAAATTAAACAAAATATAATGAGTATTTTTGAAGCGACAATGTTGATTTGCTTTGGTGCGAGTTGGCCAATCTCAATTGCCAAATCATTACGAA
>JBFRWK010000056.1:0-12662 GCA_051439545.1 Xenococcaceae cyanobacterium
AAAACCTATATCTAAGCCTCCTACCGACAACCCAATTATAAGACTGTCCATATTTGTACCGTTTCCTTGTATCCCCGCACGGCGGCAAAGGCTGGGCAGAGCGCGAGAAGGTTTTTTGTAGCCCCTAAAATAAACAATATTAATCCAAATACATTGGGGACGTTATTAAAAACGCCCCGATAAATTCTTAAATTGTACCCATTCTCGTACCAGGATAAGTAGCGGACATTCCTGGGCTATAGGGATAAACGCCCCAATCTTGAATGCGTCTATTTTCGAGAATAGCTTCAGCACCACTTATTTCAGCTTGTGTTCCTTCCATTAAAACTAGATATCTGCCTTGAGACAAAAGATCGTTATAATATTTGGCTCGATCTTCGCGAATTCCCCAACCAATTAAAGCTCCGACTAAACCCCCGCCAGCAGCACCGATACCACCACCGAGTAAAGTATTAGCCAAAACTACTCCTAATTCTGCCACTGCACCAACGCCAGGGAGAGCAAGTACACCTAAACCACCAATCAAACCCATTAGTCCGCCAGTAGCAACACCTGCTGTAGCTCCTGCTGCTGCACCACCTTTGGCTTGTTCGCTAGAAGATTTAACTTCTGCACCGCCAATATCATCACCTCGATCGGGATTTTTGGCTATTACAGAAACTTTGTCCATATCAAATCCCGCATCTCGTAATTCTCGCAGGGCATATTCTGCATCTTCGCGGGTAGCAAAAGTACCAATAGCGTGTCTAAGTTCATTAGTAGTCATTACAATTACCTTGTTGTTCTACATTTTTATCTTGCTAGACTTGCTTTTATAGTTCATCTTTCTTACGAACTATTCCGCTCGAATCTGCTACAAAATCCTAAATTAAATAATAAATCCTAAATTAAATAATTTTTATGAGAATATATATTGGCAAATTAAGATTCAATATCGACGGAAGAATTATTAAGCTCTTGACTTTTTTCAATCGCCTCATTAGGATTGAAGCGAACATTAGTAGAAAAATGATAACCTACAAACCATCCTAGAAATAAACTGGCAACAATAGTTATAGCTACTGTCATTTTTTGTTTACTAAATCCATCACCAAAATTACTTTTTTTTTGTTTTAGTGGAATGGGAGACTTGGTTAATAAGCTTGTATTATAAGATTCGGCTGGCAAAATAAAATCTTCTTGTAGCGATCGCTTTTGTTTTTCGAGAAGTTTATAAATTCGTTCTGGTGTGAGTCCATCAATCCTTTCTTCTTGAATAGCTTCTAATTTTTCTTTGAGAACAATCGCGTTTTTTAACTTAACATCAAAATTAGCTAAGTCGAGCGAGATTCTCTCTAAATCATCTACTAAGGAATCTAAATTATATTCGATCTTCTGAAATTCAGACTGTAAATTTTGTTCGCTTTTCTGGGTGGTTTTCGTCTTTAAATAATCTGCTTGTTTTTTCAGACGATCGAGTTCGCCAGGTAGGATATGTAATTGATTTTTTGTTTGCTCTATTTCTCCTATTAAAGCCGTATAAATTTCGAGAATAGGAATCAAATTAGTTATTTGACGTTGAAGATTTTTTTTGCATATTTTTTTCATGATTCTTACTCACTTAACTTCATTGATAGATTGATTTTCTAATTCATTTCGTCTCTGGCTAAATTGCAACACATTTTTTCGCTCGAGGCGAAGTTTAGCTTTTTTGGGTCGCAGTTTTGGTGCATGAGCTAAGATTATAATTGCTATAGTACTATTAGTACCGAGATCGGTATTATAGATACATTTTTTAACTTTAACCCCCACAATTTCTTCAATTAGTTCTTCTAATTTTGTTTTAATGGAAGAATCCAATAATGTACGTACTTGATGCACGAGATCTATTGATGATGCTTCTAATAAAATTTTTTCAATCGGTGTGATGACTTCTTCGCCAAAAATAATTATTTTATTGTCAAACAAGTGGCAATCTACTTTACTCGCTCGATGAGCAAGTTGATGATGGTATAAAGTATTAATTTTTTGTGAAATACTTCGTTCTATTTGTCCAGCCGTCGGATAGCAATCCCAGTCGCGATCGATTCTCATGACTTTAAAAAATTTAATGTTTATTCAAATACTTGTTTTGCACGAGGCACAAATCAGGATCTGAATTTAGCAAAAAACCCAGACGAAGTAATTTTTCCCAATTTATAAGCTAATAAAAAATGTCAGTAGAATAAATCTATCTAGAAAACTATTTTTCTTTTTGTTTATAAAAATTAATATTTATTCCCTTGCTTTTTTGAGGGGGGAATGAATAGTTACCTCTCGATCGACTTATTCCTCTACTCAGCCAATCCCCGCAGGAATGTTTCAAGTGCCGTAGATTCTTCCTGCTCTTTAAGCAGTTCAAACCGATTGGTGATACTTTCGGGAATAGCTCGCGGACGACCAGTTTTCCCATCCACAAAAATCCAGTCTGTTTCTCCTGATGCTAAAATCTCCCCCGAACAATCCCGCAAAAACTTATATTTGCGTAGTGAACGCGCTCTTCGCCAATTAGACACCCAGGTTAAGATCTTAATTTTCTCTTGGGCAAAGGCAGGTTTAAAATATTCAATACGGTGAGTTCTGACTACCCAAGCAGCACCCAAAACTCTAGTGGCTTGGGTACAACCTTCCTCCTGAGCATGAAGTTCTGCTGCTTGCTGCATCCAACGCACGTATTCTACATTGTTGACGTGTCCATTTTCATCCATCGCCTGTTCGGGAACAATGAGAGTATGTTGGTAAATTCGGGGCATTGGTGTTTTTCCTGAATAAGCGGGCTAAAACCGTAACTGGATTAACCACTTCTTTGATTATCCCAAGTTCTTTGTTCTCCTACTTAATTTTCTATTTTACGTTTGATCAGTAGATGGACAAGTGCGATCGCCAGGCGAAAACAACTTGTCCAGGTACTGTTGATTATGCCCATGCACTAATGTCAATGCCTTTACTATGGTTGCAGGGAATCTATTTCCCAGTCCAATGGACTGCAATTGAATGTCACCTCCATTATTTCATCTCCGTAGTACTCACGATTCTTCTTGCCCATAAGCTTTCCTTAAGCTCTTAAATGCCGATAAACTTTTGTATCATAAAGCCCAAAATCTGTTGGACTTAAATGAGTTTTGGATAGAATAAAGGTGAAGTTAAGTAATAGTACTTAAATCAAGTCAGGTTTGTTGGCTCCGATCTTTAAGTAAGCTTAGACGCTTTGACATTGCACTTTAAAATTCTCAAATGCCTTATGGGGAAAGAACAGAATAGGTAACTTTAGTGCGTCTAAGCTTCAAAATGGAAGCAAAATTTATGAGCCTACAAGGATTTAAGGATTAGAGAGCAGGAAGCCGAACTCTAATCTGGATTCGACTAAATTCTTACACTTTCAAGCTAAATTAGGACAAAATTGTCCTGACATAATATTTATTTCAAAGCTCAAATTTATGCAGTCAAGATAAATCGGAACTTTCAGATTCTCTGCTAATAAAACAAGAGAATTAATCATGAAAACTACCACTCAGATTATTAATACTAACATTGATAATGGTGCTGACGACACTATCGATTCTCATTATTCAACCACAATCACTTACGACAGGAAGGGAAATTTAATCTCTAGGGTTTATGAATCTGATTACGATGGAGATAACAAGATCGATTATCATTCTTCCTACAGTTACACCTACGACAAGAAAGGAAATCAATTAACCGAGGTTTCTGAATATGATTACGACGGAGATGACAAGATCGATTATCGTTCTTCCTACAGTTACACCTACGACAAGAAAGGAAATCAACTAACTTATTTGTTTGAACCTGATTACGATGGAGATGGCAAGATCGATTATCGTTCTTCTAGCACTTACACTTACGACAAAAAAGGAAATCTACTCACTAGTATTAATGAGTCTGATGAGGGTGCGGATGGCAGTATCGATTATTATTCTTTGACTACCAACTCTTACGATAAGCAAGGAAATTTACTTTCTAGTATTACGGAAGGAGATGAGGGTGTTGATGGCAGTATCGATTATTATTCTTCAACTACCAAATCCTACGACAAGAGAGGAAATCTACTAACTGATGTTGTTGAAAGGGATTTTGATGGAGATGGCAACATCGATTATAGTCGTTCATCCAGAAACACTTATGACCGAAAAGGAAATCTACTCACTGATGTTTCTGAATCTGATTACGACGGAGATGGCAACATCGATTATCATTCTTCTAACACTTATACTTACGACAGAAAAGGAAATCTACTAACTGATCTTTCTGAATCTGATTATGATAGAGATGGTCTCTACGATGAGCGTTATTCTTACACTTACACTTACGACAGAAAAGGTAATCTGCTCACTAGAATTTCTGAATCTGATTATAATGGAGATGGTCTCTACGACGAGCGTTATTCCAGCATTTACACTTACGACAGAAAAGGTAATCGACTAACTGATCTTTCTGAATCTGATTATGATAGAGATGGTCTCTACGACGAGCGCTATTCTAGCATTTACACTTATGATAAAAGGGGAAATTTGCTAACTAGCGTATCTGAATATGATGACGACGGAGATGGCGACATCGATTATCATTCTTCAATTACAAATACCTACGACAAGAAAGGAAATCAACTCACTAGTATTACTGAATCTGATTCTGATGCCGATGGTAGCATCGATTATCGTGAAGAAACTTTATATGAATATTTGGATGGATATCAATCTGTAATAGGCGTTTCCAGTGAGGAGAGCAATTTTTCGCTCGATAATCAGCTCGATCCAATAGCAGATGAAGAGTTGACTATTTTTAGTTCGTGGGATACTGACCCTTTGTGACAACTCTGCTATTTTTAGCTGCACAGCCCAAAAACTCTCTGGGGCAAACGATACAGGTGCTTTAATTCTTTTCTCCAACATCTTTTTGGTAATTTTAGAAATGATTAGAGAGATTTTGCTCGATCGCCAGTAAGATAAAACTAAAATATGGAAACTACCTTAGAACTGCGCTGGTTTCTTAAGGGTACACCGCCAGAAATTATACGACACTGGTATAGATTTGAATGTCCTGGAGAATTACTTGAAGAAGAACCAGAAACGAGAGAAGATATATATGCTTGTCAAAATCCCGATGATCTCGATAAATTTCGCGCAATTTTTCCCGAAATAACCAACCGCGAACAAATTAACCTCAAATTGCGAGAGGGAAATCTGGAATTAAAGCTGCGACAACAAAAATTAGGCACTCAACAATTTAATAATGCCGACAATTCGGTGGTATGGACGGGAAATATCGAACAGTGGCACAAATTAAGCGGACTCGAACCGATCGACTCTAGCTTACTTAGTTTTAATTCCACAGATAATACCGACTGGATTTCCGTCTTTAAAAAGCGTATCCAAAAAATAGAACAAAATGTAAAAAGCGAGCTAACTTGGCTAAAAATTGATGGCTAACATTGGTGGAGTATAGCTTTTGAAATGACTCAAGATTTTAATAATTTACAACAAGATTGCTGTTTCCAAGAAGTGATAGAGCGATCGTCTCAAACTTACTGTGGTTCTAAATTATCAGCTAAAGATTCCTATGGCTATAGTCGTTTGCTTATGTTGTTACATCAATAGTTGCTAAATCACTAAACTTGGGTCAGCAGGCTAAAGTAGGGGTTTGACGTAATAAACATAAATACTGTCAAACCCCTGGAATATTTTTTGTATTCTCTATTTGTACTTTAAAGTAATCGAGAGTAAAACAACTCGATCGATAGTCTTACAAGCTAACTTAATTTTTTGATGTTACCGTAGGTTTAGTTTCTGTATTCGAGCGATTATTGCTAGGGTTGATGCGCTCCCCTTCTAGGAAAGAGCGTAACATCCAAGCCATTTCTTCATGTTGTTCCATCAATCCTGTTAAGAAATCGGCTGTTCCCTCGTCGTGGTACTCTTCTATAGATCGATCGATATCTTCTCTGAGGTTGCGGATAACCTTTTCGTGGTCTAAAACCAAGCGTTCTACCATTTCATTGGCATTAGGCAAATCTTGAGGATGTTCTTGCAGGGTGCTGTATTCTACAAATCCTGCTGCCGTTCCCAAAGGATAACCACCCAAAGAGCGTATTCTTTCGGCAGTTTCATCAATATTCATACTTAATGCTTCGTATTGTTCTTGCCAGAGTGTGTGTAAAGTCCGAAACTGAGGGCCGACTACATCCCAGTGATATTTTTTGGTTTTAATAATTAGAAGATAAAAGTCTGCTAAGTTACGGTTTAATAGTTCGATGACTCCTTTTAGCTGTTCGTCGGTTAGACCAATGTTTAATTTAGGCATGAGAAAATTTTTTGTGTGTGATTTTTTTAATTAGAGCAATTTATTTAATTTGCATACATCTATAATTAGGGTGAATAAAATAATAATTAATATCTTCCTAAAGTAGGAAGCGATCTAAATTTAGGCGTTGCTGAATGAGTAATGATAGTCAAGCCTTTTCGCTCTATTCCTGGATTCATTATCAATCTAAAATGCTTATGGCTTAGAGCTTAGAGCTTAAAGCTACCAACGATAATCTTGTGTACGACATTATTTAATCAGCAACGCCATTTTTTTTTAGCTTTGTTACTTTTCCAAACTTTATTAAATTATTTGGATTAAAAATTGATTTGTTTTTATCGATTGTAATAAATAATTTAATTTTATATCTCTTACCCAAGATAGAGTAATTGCTAGCGTTAAAATAAGATATCTAAAGTTATAGTTAAAAACTCACAAATATCATGAAAGAGTAATTTAATTATTTTGTTTGATTTTGATACATTATCCTAGAAACCACCCAAAAAAGTGTAATTTACCGAACTCAAATAAAAAGCTAATTTTTTTATTTTTGTGTATACTAGAAATGTAGAAAGTAAATCGTTCATTTCTCTGGCAAGATTGATAGAGAAACGGAAGTAAGGAACATAATCCCGAAGGAACGCGCCTCAATCTGTTATCTCAATCGGAGGCGAAAACCATGAAATTACATTATCGCGGACAAGATTACGAATATAACCCACCAACTGTTGCAGTGAAAGAAAGCGAAATTGGTGGAAAATATCGCGGGTTAGACTGGCGATTCCATAACCCGAAAAAACCGCTAGTGCTAGAACCAAAACTAAATTTAACTTATCGCGGTGTCCGATACTCTAATCAACCTGTAGCTACTCCCGAAGAAAAACGAAAAGCTACATCCGTGCAAGAACGCGCTCGTTTACTAGCTATGAAGCAAGAAAAAGCGATGAGAAATCGCCATAATTCTATGTTACACCGAGCATCTTCGGAAATTGGTTTAGTTTAGAAGATTTAGAAGTAAAAAACTTTGGCGATTCAATAGCAATAAATAAATAATTTAGTTATATTAACTGCTCTATAAAAGGGCAGTTTTCTATATATAGATAGAGTAAATTCTAATTGGTCTTTAATAATATGACTAGTTTATTAATTCCATTGTCTCTGACGGCAGTAGGGACTTTTTGTTGCAGCGCGATCGCGATTAAGAAAAAACGTCTCTTTCATTCAACTGCAATACTGTTGGGAATTGCGATTTTTAGCTATTCTAGTAGTGTTCCTGCCCTAGCAGCGACAGAGGCTGCTAATCCTGGTGCGATTAAACGCTTCGTCAGCGAACAACAACAAGAATTAGAAGAAGATCTAAATCTAACCCCAGGTGGCGGTCACTATAGTGGTATTGAATACGCGGAGCGTACCACAGGAGTAAAAAAAGCTATTAGCGATCAAAGTATCGAACAAACCTTAGAAGAATATAACAACGGTAATTTGACAGTTGCTGTAGCTAATGGTTCGGTGAGAATTTCAGGAAGAGTTAAAAATAAAGATATAGCTCGACATATTATCGACCAAACTAAAGCTATTCCAGGAGTTCACGAAGTCACTTTTGATTTGGGATTAGAGAATAAAGCATCCTAGATCCCTTAGCTTATAAGTCAACATTTAAAACTAATTTGGCTTACAGCTTAGAGCTTGTAGCTTATAGCTCGATTATCAACCATTCAACTTTAAGCAATGACCTATCGACTCAAACCAGATGAACCCTTACCAACAGGAATAAAAAGAATTGCTACAGAGCAAATTGAAAAAGCAATAAAAGAGTTATCTGCTACTGATGAACTTGGTGTTGATGAAGCAGTACATCAAGCTCGCAAACGGTTAAAGAAAACTAGAGCAGTGGTTCGTTTGGTACGAGATCGCTTGGGTTCGGAAATATATAAGCAAGAAAATGCACGTTTTCCAGATTTGGCGCGCAATTTGGCGAAGCTAAGAGACGCTAATGTGCAAATTGAAACTATAGATAATTTAACTTCCCATTTTGCCGAAACAGTCGCGCCAGAAACTTTTACAGATATGCGCCGAGAATTACGAGTTGATTATCGTCGAGAATATCAGACAGTAGGGACAATTCGTCTTTCTTTGCTCAAATTGGGAGCAAGAATAACGATTAGTTGTAGAAGAATTTTAATCGAAGAGTGCAAGTAGCTGTCCAGACCAAGATATGAAGCGCGATCGCTTACTAGAGGATTCAAGCTCTGACCGATTCTGGATAATTTTAATTATCTCCAAAATAATTAAATAATTCCTTAAATGGCTGTTAATAAATTGCCATTTATTTTGTCATGGATAATTTTTCTTTTCGACTAATTTTGTGGCTATTTTTTAGTAATTTTTTCACAATTTAGCCTCATTATTTATCGCCAGGATCTCAATTTTCTATTATTAGAAAAAATCCTCAATTTTTAAGTTTAAATTTGGCTTTCAACTTAATTTGTGAGAAAAGCGGGATAATATTTCTTCAATAATTTATTAATAAGTATTGGTTATTAGTTGTTAGTTTTTAGCTCTTAGCTTATGATTTACTACATTTTTGGGTCGGGTAGACAACACAGATTCGACCCGATCGGTGACTAAAAGCTAATAGCTGATAGTGAGGGCGACCCTGCGGAATTCATAATCCGCAAAGGAACGCGCCCGAACCCGAAGGGCTGATAGCTTATAGCTTGTTTATGCCCCAAATTTCTGTAATCTGCCTGCATTAGCCAGAGCTAAGCCCATTAAATGAGTACCAGGGCGCGTACCTAAAGAACCATGTATGCAAGCATATTCATCAAAACTAGAGACGGGATCGATTTTGGCAGTGGCAGCAGCAAGCATGACTGGAACTGGATGCCAGCTATGTCTGCCCATAATAGCAGGGGTAGAATGATCCGCCGTTACTACTAAAACATCGGGTTCGAGGGCGGTAACTTGAGGAATTAAACCATCGACTTCTTCAATTAATTCAACCTTATGATCGAAATCTGCATCTTCGCCGTAACTATCGGTTTTTTTAACGTGGAGAAAATAAAAATCATATTCTTCGCCATAACAATCTGCTAGGGTTTGAAACCGCTTTTCCATACCTCCTGGGGGAGACAAAACCTCCATACCCAAAAGACGACTGACACCGCGATACATAGGATAGTCGGCAATACAAACACCTTTGAGCTTAAAGCGATCGAACAAACTGGGTAAAGGATGATATTTTTCAAAGCCTCTCAATAAAACCATATTAGCTGGTGCTTCATCCCTCAAAACTTCTTTTACTTGTTCGATAAATGAATTGACTAACAAAGCTGTTTTATCTGACTCTTTCGAGTTAGCTTTAGGTGGGTTAGGTGCAACCCCAATACGTTGCGGATCGGTATCGGGTAAATCTCCGCCTAAATTCTCGCCTCGTAATACTAACGGGGTATTGGCTACTTGTAACTCAGTGCCACCTCGCTCTCGATCGGGTAATCCTCCTACACCATCAAGAACCACATAGACAATTTTACCCCCTTGAGGCATAGCTAAATCTTCCCAAAGTTCGGTAAGATCGGCTGGTATATTCATTCTTTTTCCTCAGCTAGCTACCCCTATTTAATAATGGTAACTGCCATAAGATTACATCTACCCCAGGTGTTAAATTAAATTTTGCCGATCGAATATTCCTCTTTTAAAACTCACCGATGAACAACAGACCTAGGCGTGTAAGGGAATGTTTTCTCGATCGCCCAGTAAGTTGTTATGGAACTGGAATATTTTGATTGTTATATCTGACTAGAGACAGACAAAAATCCAAAATATTTTATTTACCTTGAAAATAATTCGTTTCAATTAACCATTCAAGGAATTATTAATATGGAAAACCAAACACCAACTCAATACTACGACGTTCAATCCGAACGCAAATATGGCGAGTTTGCTACTAAGTTTCAATTTGGCTCTAATCCTAGTGCAGAAATTTGGAATGGTAGATTAGCAATGATCGGATTTTTAGGAGCATTAATAGTGGAATTATCTACTGGACAAGGCTTTTTTCATTGGCTTGGTCTAGGATAATTTAATTTAATTTTTCTCCTTTTGCGAATTCAGTTTTAGCCCTGTTGAAAAACAGGGTTTCTTAATTAGAGCGGGCGATCGCCTTGACTTAAATATTATTTTTATATATTTATTTTTTAGCTAGTTTCCGTTCCAATACAAGCCCCACCACCAAAAACTAAATATTCATGTAAGGTGTCTGAATTAAAGAAATTTCCTTGAGCTTTTGCCAAAAAAGTTCTACCTTCTACATATTCATCCACCGTACTTTCTTGACCATAAACTTCAAAATTTACAATCTCATTAGCTCCCGAATAGCAACTTAATTTATCGGTTAAAGCTAAGTCTCTTTGCACGGATACTGTACCGCGATCGATAATACATAATCCTCCAGCAAAATTTACATTATGTTCTCCCGTATCATCTTTTACTCTGACTTCGTGAGCGAATTTATATTCATCTGCAAATGGACCAGATACCATCTCTTTTTTCAGAATTTCTTTACCTCCAGAAAAACAGATAATTATCCCAGAGGAAGTTTCTAGTTCAACTGCTTTTACTGCTGGTTGAATCCTAGGATTAAAGGAAAAAAGAAAAATTACGAAACACAATAAAACATTGACGATCATTGCACTAATGCGATTATTCGATCGCAGAAAATTTTTTAACTATAAGCCTCCAGAACAGGGAAATATTTGTCGATAAAAGCATTCCCAACAGCATAAGTCGGCTAATCTGCTTGTTGTTGCCTAATAATACCCCGATAAAGAAGCCAAAATCAAGGAATTAAGCACCAAAGCAACGAGTCGCAGAGATAATTTTTCTAAAATAAATCTCTTCTGAATTAAACCAAAACTGCATCTTCTTCAAGCCAAATAGATCTAGTTCATTGCCTTGAAGACTTGCGTCTGTTGGTAAAAACCAACTGAAGAACTATTAACAACTAATCACCAGCAATTACAGGTTTTTTTGTAGTAACTACTTGTTCGACAATATCGGCAGCTTTTTTAACTCCTCCTGCTCGAGCGATCGCTTTTTGCAGCCTTTGGGCATTCTCTTGATAAGAATTCTCCGTTAGTACTTGCTTAATTACAGTTTGAAGCCGAGAAGCCTTTAAATCTTTGAGAGGTAAAACTTTTCCTGCGCCAGTTCTGGCAATGCGTGCAGCTATTCCAGGTTGTTCGTTAGTAATAGGAATTGCTACAATCGGTACTCCACTACTTAATGCGCCTAAAGTAGTATTCATCCCTGCATGGGTAATTACCAAACTCGCTCGCTCTATTAGTTTTTGATGGGGGGCAAAAGAAACCACAATGACATTATCTGGCAAATTGTAGTCAGCAGGTTGGTTATTGGGATTGCCTAAAGAAATTACTAACTGTACATCTAAAATTGTAGTTGCTTCGGCAATACATTGAAATACTTCTGATACTTTGTTTTGTAATGTGCCTAAAGAGGCATAAATTAGAGGTTTATCATTTAATTTTTCCCAAGGAAAAGAAACGGGAAAAGAGATAGATTCAATACCTGATGGATTTTGTAACGAGCCAGTGTAATGAAAATAAGGGGGTAAATTAACTCTAGGAAAATCAAATTCTTTGGGTAACTGACAAATTTGAGCTAATTTTGAGTCAGCAGTTCCGCGATTTCGATTTAAAGGTAATTGCCACTGCTGTCGCTGTAGTTGAATTTCTTGCCAAATAGGGAGAGTAAGACGATTTAAAAACCAATATCCCAATCGATTGCGGAGTTTCGCCCACCATGCTGGATTATAATCCCAATGGGTAAAATAAGGAGGTACACCAGCCTCTTGATTAATTAATAAAGCATTACAGATAGTGACATAAGGTATTTCTAGCTTATCTGCAACTGTTCCTCCCGCAGTAGAAACTTGGTCAACGATTAAAGCTTCGACTCCAGCCGATTGAATTGCTGTTGGCAAACGCTTTAACAGCATTGTAGTTTCTTTTAAAATTAATTCGATAGTGAATTGTCGACCTTCTCGACCACTCATTTTCCCCAGTCTTTCATACTGTGGTTCTAGCCATCCGAGAGGAAATTCTGACTCGCCAATGAGCCAAAAGTTTAATCCTGAATGTTTGATTTTGAGTTCGATGTCTGCAATCCCAAAAATAGTAACCCCGAGAGAAAAGTTACTCGCGCTCTGCCCAGCCTTACTCAAATCTCATCAGTAAAATTATTGGTTTTGACTTGCCGCCGTGCGGGATTTTATACATTCGGTACTTAAACTCAGGATTTTTACC
>JBFRWK010000057.1:0-3424 GCA_051439545.1 Xenococcaceae cyanobacterium
GCGAAATTGTTAACAACGACCCTGATGTACGCGCTCGCCTCAAAGTAGTATTTTTACCTGATTATAATGTTACCTTTGGTCAACGAGTTTATCCTGCTGCCGATCTTTCGGAGCAAATTTCCACCGCTGGAAAAGAAGCTTCTGGTACGGGAAACATGAAATTTTCCCTCAATGGCGCGCTGACTATAGGTACTCTCGATGGTGCCAATGTAGAGATCCGCGAAGAAGTGGGGGCAGAAAATTTCTTCCTGTTTGGCTTAAAAACAGAAGAAGTCTATGCACTCAAAGCTCAAGGGTACAATCCTGGAGACTACTACAATTCCAACCCAGAACTCAAAGCCGTTATCGATCTAATTAGTTCTGGTTTCTTCTCTCACGGCGATCGGCGTTTGTTTCAGCCTATTGTAGATAATCTTCTCTATGACGACCCCTACTTACTTTTAGCTGATTATCAGTCTTATATTGACTCTCAAGAACAAGTTAGTCAAGCCTATCGCGACCGCGACAATTGGACGCGGATGTCAATTTTGAATGTAGCACGGATGGGCAAGTTTTCCAGCGATCGCTCTATTCGTGATTACTGCGAGGATATTTGGCAAGTTAAACCAGTTCCGATTAACTTAGAAGAATATATCCAAGCAACTAGTAATTCTCAGTTTTAGCTCTCATGACCCTTGTGAACATGGGTGCAAGCACCGCCCTAAAAGGGCGGTGAGTGTCAAATAAACATAATTAGGGGATAAACAAGGAACTGTTCCTAATTTCAGCACGTCCTATGTAGTGAAAAATGAGCGCTCGCTAATTCCCGCATTTCTGACCAACTTGGCCATCGCAATTATAGGTAATAATTCGCGTTAGACCTGCAAAGCCAGAGTAAATTGCTACATAATTATCTTAAAAATTGCCACCTCAGAGCGGGAACACTTGTTATTAGAGCTCGCGGGAAGCTTGATTATACATTTGTAAATAGGTACTAGGGATGTATGTATCAACGTTTTGGTCACATCTTATTGCTGGCGAGCGCACTCCTGCTTTCTGGGTGTCTCAACACAGTGCCTGAAGCCAAAGAGCGAGTGCGAGGTCGTCTGCTCATCTGGCATCCTTTTGAAGGCAAGGAAGCTGAAACTTTGAATAATATGTTGGCTCAATATAGAGAATTGTATCCACAAATCAAAGTTATAAGCGAATTTTTCCCAGAAAAGATTATATCCGAGCAATTCAGGCAAAAGTCGCAATCGGGTTTGGGTCCCGATCTGATGATTAGCCCCTATGATAAGATGATTCCCTTGATTAGAGCTGGGGTTCTCGAAACATTAAATAATTACAACCTTGATTTATCAAGTTACTTGCCGAGACCAATTAGTCAGGTCACTTTGAACAATAATCTCTACGGTTTACCGTTTGCCCTAAGCACCCAAGTTCTTTGCTATAACAAAACCAAGGTTGAGCGACCATTTAAAACTTTGCCAGAAATGATTACTGAGGCCGAAACCGAACACCAAATTGCCTTAACTTCTAGTTTTTTGACTACTTTCTGGGGAGTGCAGATTTTCCGCTCAAAAGCGAAAATTAGCCCAGAAAAAAGAGAGATAATCTTTGATTCCCAAGCCTGGGCCAATTGGTTAGAATGGCTACGAGTAGTACAGAAGAACCCAGATTTTATTTTGGCTGATGAGGGTTCGACTCTAGAGCGGGTATTTGCCGAAGGAAAATTGGCATATTATGTCTGTTACTCTGAAGAGCTATCGGATATACAAGCGACTTTAGGAGCAGAGCGGCTTGGTGTTACTACTTTACCAGGGGTAGGTAATAGAGCTGCTGGGCCACTCCTCTATACCAAAGCAATAGTATTTAATCAGGCATCTCCCACCTCCACAACTAAATTGGCTCTACAACTTGCTAGGTTCTTGACCAATGCGGAACAGCAAACAAAATTAGCCCTCGAAACCGAGTCGCTGATCCCCGCTAATAGCAAGGTGAAACTCGATCGACGATTGTCCCCGATTCAAGCTGTCTTGTTGGCTCAATCAAAGACAGCAGTCGCAGTTTCGTTGGATTTTGTTTATGAGTTTGACAATGCTGACGAGATCTATGGAAACCTTTACTATAACCTAGTGATGGCAGGGGAGATGGAGCCCCTGGAAGCCTCTGAAAAACTTAGACAGAAAATTTTTGAAGTGAGACAAGAAGTGAGACAAGAAGATGCTATTCAATCTGGAGAGGAGTAATCACATTTGGCCATCTTTAACGAATTGAATTTCGCTCCCCTCTATGACTTCTTCACCAAAATTTGGCTCTTTTTGGAGCGTCCTAGTGTCCGACTTCAATTAATGGCAATCCTGTTAGCAATTCTGCTAGCTTGGTTGTTGGAAAAAATTCTCGAATCTCGCCTTCAGAAACAGCAACTGCAATTTCCCCATTACTTAGCAACCCATTCCCAACGCTTCTTCATAATCCTTAATTACCTAAAATTGCCCCTATTCGGTCTGCTCGCCATCTGGATTAACCAACAGATGCTCCTATCTCAGGGCGCGTTGACTGGTCTTCTAACCCACATCCAGCAGCCCCACAAATGAAGTGCGGTAGAAATCGACTAAATAGGAATCAAATGAGGAAAAAGAAACAGGATTTTTTTGGTGGAGTGAGAATCAAGGAGAATTTTAGGTGGTTGTTATGGTTTAAGCTCAATTATTCTCATGAAGGTTTAGTTAATGAGAATAAATGGGGACAGAAAATTCATCTCTGCACTAATGAGCCAGAAAAAATAGCATTTAAACGAAAACAATTGCTGTAATTAATTACCCAGATAAAATGTAATATTTTTGAATAGATTCAGCAAAAAACTTCAGGGTTAAAAGACGTTGTTCTGTTAAATTAACAATTTGTTTAATCCCTTGATGAATCAATAAATGAATACCTTGAAAACATTGAAATATCCAGCGTAATGTTGGTCGCTCAGTTAATTTTCCTAACTGATTAGGAATGCCAGTTTTAGCTATTGATAATTGATAACGAACTTCTCTTTGTCCCAAAGAATAAACCATGAGGCATAAACCCATAAGCATTCCCATAGTTTCAATTCTTTTAGGGGATTTTAAAAAGATACTATCGGCGAAGAATAAGGGGTCTTTAAGAAAGCCCTAAAGGATTAGCTTCGCGTCGCAAACCCTCTTTCTACATTTTGCTGTTCTTTATATTTTCTAAGCATTTCGTCAGAATTAAACGATTCACGGTCTAAACGATTAGTAGCAATAATAAATCTTCCTGCTCGATTTGTATAAGATTCAATTGCTGAGGAATTTTGCTCGATTTTACCTGTTATTTGATAAGTGGTTTTCTGATTTTTGACTCTTATTTCTAGGATTTCTATTTCAGCAATTAGATGATATTTAAGTTTTGCTCTTAGCTGTCTTAAAGTCAATTC